>JALRIJ010000007.1 GCA_023255485.1 Flectobacillus sp. | reverse complement strand
TGAATCTATCTTTTACCTTATCAACACTTCAAAGAACTCTTAACACCTACTCATTCGTAAGTCTTGCCATCTAACATCTTTATGCTAAACCTTTAATCTTATTTTCAATCCCCGTCGTTTCGGAGTGCAAAGGTCGAAAATTAAATTTTAAAAAACAAACTAAATTTGAAATTTTTTTTCGCTTTTTTTTAAACTAACTCCTCAAAGTGCAAAAGCATTAATTATTCTACAATTAGCAAAACAATCTAACAACCTCTTTAACTCTAATCTATCAACCTCTCTCCCGTCGTTCCGGAGTGCAAAGGTCGCACTTTTTTCGCCCATATTCCAAACTTTTTGAACAAAAAAAATGAAAATAGTTCGCAAATTGCTGTAAAACAGATAAATACACCCACACTTTTTTTGCTCTTTTTTAACTCCACTCTATTTAATCAAAACAACAACTAACTATAACACAAATTTATATCAATATCGTTATAGTCGATTTTTAGTACCTTTTAGATTTAAATTGAAAATATGTAAAAGTCTCATATTAATCTAAGGATTCTGAATAATCTTCTCATAACAAAAAATTAAGGACGTCTAATTCTGCTTAATGTTTCAGGCGATATACCCAAGTAGTTAGCGATGTGGTATTGAGGGATACGTTGTATTAAATCTGGGCGTTGAGAAAAGAACGCTTCATAACGCTCTTGTGCAGATTGGGAAATGAGAGAATATACTCTAAATTGAAGTTCACTAAATGTTCGTTCTGTCAAAATTCGAACAAGACGTTCCCATTTACAAGACATTTCATACATTTTTTGCAAATTCTCATAAGATAAAACTAGTAAGACAGAATCTTCTAAAGCTTGTACATATTCTAAACTTGGTTTTCTACTGGTAAAACTTGGCAGCGAGGTGACAAAACTTGCCTCAGAGCCAAAGTAACGAGTACTTTCTTTTCCATGTACTAGATAGTAAATCCTAAAAAGTCCTTTTTGAACAAAAGCAATTTCATCTGCTACTTGATTTGCCTCGACAAAAAACTCGCCTTTTTTTAAGGTTCGAGTTTGGAGCAAATGTTTTACCTGATGGATTTCTTCATCTGAAAATTCAACAAATTGGCGGACCAGTGATTCAATTGAAGCCTTCATAAGTTTTAGGTTTTATTTATTATATTTAGATAGAAGTAAGTTATTGCACAAGTTTTGTCGTAAGCCAAACGCACTTTGCTAGGTTCAATATCGAGAACAGAACGATTCATTCATAAATACGTATTTAAGGAGCAAATGGTTGTTTGACTGGTAATTTTTCTAGTTTTAGGTAATAATTCTGGATAAACTATCGAAGTTGACTTTGTTTATATCGTCATTACAGCTATACAAAAATATAGGTTAATTTATAGAATGACACTATTTAGGATAAAGTATTATTCGAAATTTTACTTAGATAAATATTTTCTAAAACCCGAACATAAACGTAACTTCCCCTTTGATTTTACAGAACGATACATTTTATACATATGGCATTAATTTCTAAAAAGAAAGTCCCTTTTAACATCAACCTTCAACTCAGAAAGTATCTAGAAAAATACCGAAGAGAAATCAAAATGCCCGTTCAGTATGGAGATTTACTCCGTTTTGAATCTTCTATTAATTTATATGATCGCTTTGGGAATGACACTTTATGGCAAACAGTTTTCTTTCCGTACAGCGATATTGAACATATTTATGAAGGATTAAAGCAGATTTATGCCGACTTGAAGACAGATGGTGATGAAAAAGTGATTCAACACCTTACGATAGATCGTGTGGATTTGTGTACATACGGGAATACGCAGCCTTTTAGAATTCGTATTGTCAATCGTGTAAATGAAAACTTTGATTACTTCTATATAAAGAAGGCGGATTCGTCTCGAGTATATGGGATGGAGTTAGAACACCTTTTATCACCTAATCGAATGAGTTACTTAACCTTTCGAAATACATTGGTAGAAGAACATATTGTTGGAATTCCTGGTGATCAGTTTTTCAAAAATGATATCATTAATGACCCCAATATAATCCATAGACGTTTGGCCAAAGAGTTTGTCAAATTCAATGAACGTTGTTTTGTACGTCTTTTGGGAGATATGCACTCCTCTAATTTTGTCGTCGATATTACACCTGACTTTGAAGACGTCTATTATCGTATTCGAGCGATTGACTTTGATCAGCAGAGTTTTGAAGGAAAACGTTCGGTTTATATGCCTCAATATTTCAAACAGAATAATAAATTAATTGAGTTAGGGATGAAATATATTACCCCTGAGTCTGCTAAACAATATCAGATAGAGGAACGGTCATTGATTGCGGGACGTTTGAAGGTAGAAGAACAACGCTTAAATGAATTGATGGCTATTATGGCACGTGATGAAATTTCTAGTCCTGAAAATACGGCTCAATTGAGTGCGGAGTTAGCTCGTTACTATAAATCTGACAAGTTTCTGAAATGTAAAACGATGGGAGAAGTTGTTTGGACAAGTTTAGAGCAGGTTTTAATCCATAAGTTTTAAGTACCCAACATGTTTAACCACCACATAGGTACATAGAAGACATAGTTGTGTGAAAATTTAGCAATGAATTACTTATAATTAAATTACTATATTTCTATTGTGATTCTTAAAATAAATTGTCTTAATACTTAACTTATATGGTTTGCTCTGTGACTCTTGTGCAATAATGTGAATTGTTTCATAACGTTACGCAAAGAGTCACAGAGAAAATACGTATCTATCCTAAGGTTTTAAACCAACTACTTCATTTAAGAAACTAGTTGTTTGTTGTTCGACTCCTTCTATATCATTCGATAGTACATAAGAAGCAATTACATGATAGCCCGCTTTAGGGAAATTCACTAGACGCTTATTATGGGGGGCAACTCCTAATTTTTCATACATCTCCAAAATTGCCTTTACCGACACCACATTATCTTGTTCCTTTTCATTTCGATAATAATATCCAACAAAGGTTGGGCACGTGACTTGAGCAAAGGTCTCTGGAGTCATTACATTTGTCAGAAAATTCTGTAAGGCAATTGCTCCATTAAGGTGATAATGTGTTGACCAATACTTTTGATGATTAGCATTATAAGGTTTGAAATCACGGATTTCTGAGCCTGTCACCAATTTAGCCAGTTGTAATCCCCAATGGTTATCCAATAGTTCAGCTTTGGGGTCAAAAATTTTGATACAAGGAGAATACAAAACAATCGCCTTCATTTCAGGATGTTTAGATGCCAAATAGAGTGTTAAGGCACTTCCAAAAGAAGTTGACACGATAACGACCTCCTTACCTAACTTTTTAGTAATCGCCAATGCTTTTTCAGCTGATACAATCAAGTCATCAGTTGTTAAGTCCTTCATGGTATTATCCCCCAAATCAATTCCATGCCCAGCTAAACGAGCTAAATATAGGTTTGCTCCATACTTTTTAGCCAGATTGGTATGAACAGGATCACCTTCTTCTTGCGAAGCCGAAAAGCCATGGATATACAAAAATGCCAAATTGGTCTTTTCCTTCTTAGAAGAATCCGCCCAAATGATACGAGCTTCACAATCGGGGCGAATGCCAACGGTTGCCTTTTCTTCCTTGTTAATGAGCTGTTCTAATGCTGTCAGCGAATCAGGCAATTCAATGGGAATATCGAGCAGACGTGGCTTGGGAGGTTTTGGACCTACCAGATAAGCTGCAATTGCCATGAATGCAAAGCCTAATGAATATTTTAGTATTTTTTTCATGGTGATAGTTAGATAGCCTTCACTATTGACCAATTAGTTAGGGGCTCTCCTTTTAATATTTTAGTTTGTTTTATTTTAATGAAAAATTAGGAAGATTCTTTGACAATTCAAATAGCTAGTGCTTATTCCTTGGGGGCATAAACTTTCTTATCTTTGGGATAGTTTTAGAAGAATAGCGCATAAAACAACGCAATTAACTTAGCTTATGGATTTCAAACTTATTTCAGAATATAAACCCACGGGAGATCAGCCACAAGCAATTGCCAAATTGGTTGAAGGGGTAGAAAATGGAGAACAAGCACAAACCTTATTGGGAGTCACGGGATCAGGCAAGACCTTTACGATTGCTAACATGATTGCGGAAGTAAACCGTCCGACACTGATTTTGAGTCACAATAAAACACTTGCAGCACAACTTTACAGCGAGTTTAAACAGTTTTTTCCTGAAAATGCCGTCGAGTATTTCATTTCTTACTATGACTATTACCAACCCGAAGCCTTTATTGCTTCTACAAATACCTACATTGAGAAAGATTTAGCAATTAACCAAGAGATAGAAAAGTTACGTTTGGCAACAACTTCAGCCTTAATGTCTGGCAGACGAGATGTTATCGTGGTTGCATCCGTATCTTGTATTTATGGAATGGGAAATCCTGAAGAATATAGAAAGTCTATTTTGAGAATTGGTGTAGGAGAAATCATTTCACGAAATCAGTTCCTTTTTCGTCTGGTCGAAATTCTTTATTCACGTACTGAGGCAGAATTCACAAGGGGTACTTTCCGAGTAAAAGGCGATACGGTTGATATTTTCTTGGCTTATGCTGATTTTGGTTATCGCATTTTATTTTTTGGAGATGAAATCGAGGCTATTCAACGCATTGACCCCAATACAGGGAAGAAAATATCCGATGAAAAAATGGTAGCTATCTTCCCAGCGAACCTTTTTGTGACAGGAAGAGATGTATTGATGAAAGCGATTTACCAAATTCAAGATGATTTGGTAGCCCAAATTAAGTTTTTTGAATCTGAAAATCGGTTACAAGAAGCTCAACGTATTAAGGAACGAACGGAGTTTGACATGGAAATGATGCGAGAACTAGGTTATTGTTCAGGGATAGAAAACTATTCTCGTTATTTTGACGACCGTCAGGCAGGTCAAAGACCATTTTGTTTGTTAGACTTTTTCCCTGACGATTATCTATTAGTTGTCGATGAAAGCCATGCGACCATGCCTCAAATTAGGGCCATGTGGGGAGGTGACCGTTCTCGAAAAGAAGCCTTAGTTGATTATGGTTTCCGTTTACCTTCTGCTTTAGACAATAGACCGTTGAATTTTCAAGAGTTTGAAAATTTATGTAACCAAACTGTCTTTGTGAGTGCTACTCCTGCTGATTACGAATTGCGTCGATCGGATGGTGTTATTGTTGAACAAATTATTCGCCCAACGGGATTACTAGACCCAGAAATTGAAGTTCGTCCGAGTATCAATCAGATAGATGATTTATTAGAAGAAATTCATTTACGTATTGAGCGAGAAGAGCGAGTACTGGTGACGACCCTTACCAAAAGAATGGCAGAAGAGCTATCAAAATTTTTAGATCGAGTAGGTGTAAAATGCCGCTACATTCACTCTGAAGTAAAAACAGTTGAGAGAGTTGAAATTCTGCGGGATTTACGTTTAGGTGTTTTTGATGTATTGGTAGGAGTAAACTTATTGAGAGAAGGACTTGATTTACCCGAGGTGAGTTTAGTCGCCATTATGGATGCTGATAAAGAAGGTTTTTTACGAGACATTCGTTCATTGATTCAGACGATTGGCCGTGCGGCTAGAAATGATCAAGGTAAAGTACTGATGTATGCAGATAGGATTACGGGGTCGATGGAAAAAGCCATTGACGAAACCAATCGACGTAGAGCTATTCAGATGCAGTATAATATCGACCATGGCATTACACCGAAAACGATTTTACGTTCGAAAGCTGAAATCATGGAACGTACCTCCATTGCTGACATTATGGGTAAACCTACCAAGAGTAATGGAAATTATTACGTCGAACCAACTGAAATTAACTTGGCGGCAGATCCTGTAATGGCTTATATGAGTAAGCCTGAGTTAGAAAAGCAAATGAAAAAGGTACAAGCAGATATGGAAAAAGCAGCAAAAGACCTTGATTTTATTGTGGCTGCACGTTTACGAGATGAGTTATTGGGCTTGAAAAAGATGTTAGAGGAGAAGAAATAGTGGTAGATTTTGGATGTTGAATTTTGAATGCTGGATGAGTTATAGGAGAACATTCCCATAACTCATCTTTATTTTTAGGCTACTTCTGCATGAAGCCATGCTTTTTTAGCTAATAGTTCTTCTTCGGATTCTTCAAAGTCTGGGTCTGGCACACAACAATCGACAGGACATACAGCTGCACATTGCGGTTCTTCATGAAATCCCATACATTCAGTACACTTATCTGGTACGATATAATAAAATTCTTCAGAAACGGCTTCTTGGGGAGCTGTTGCATCAAAGACAGTTCCATCTTCTAATTCTACCTCGGTCAATTTTGTTCCTTGTGCAAACGTCCATGTTACCGCATTTTCATAGATTGCGTTGTTAGGGCATTCGGGTTCGCAAGCCCCACAATTAATACATTCGTCAGTGATTATAATAGCCATACGTAATAATGATAAATTTTGAATGCTGAATTTTGAATTTAACCAACTTGACACGAGGACTTACGTGTTGATTGAGTTGTTTTTATGGAACAAAGTTCCGTAAAAATGGTTTTGAAAACTAATCATTAATATTAATATGTCATTACGAAAAGTTATAGTGACTAATACAAAAGCGTTGAAACAAATCGGCTAATTTTTGATGTTGACCTTGTAACTGAATAAACTGAAAGGTACGAGAAATATCCACTCCTTTAATATCAATAATAGTAAAGTCATTTTTTCGGAGTTCCTTTGTTACCGCATGAATGGACAAAAAGGCAGCCGAATCGGCATATAACAGATACTGCTTAATACTTTCAGTACTTTCTAATTTTATATCAATCACCAAATCTTTTGTTTTTATATTAACTCCTGCCAAAGCTCGCTGTACGACGTCCAACGTTCCAGAACCTTGCTCACGAATCACTAACGGAATTTTCAATAATTGCTCAGGCTTTATTTCTTTAGCTGTTACGAAAGGAGCATTTGAACGAGCGACCAAGACAATTTCATCTTTCACAAAAGGGTCATAATGAATTTGTGGATGATTAGAAACCCCTTCAACTAAGGCGATATCCAGTTTTTCTGCAATAATTTGTTGTTCAATAAAATCACTATTACCATTTATAAAGCGAATTTGAATATCAGGATGGCGTTTTTTGAAGAGAGCCAAAATTTGAGGTAGTACGTAAGTAGCCAAAGTAGTACTTGCTCCGATATTCAAATTTCCTTGTGTAATATCCGCTAATTGAGCCAATTCATTCTCGAGTTGACCATATAAGCGAAAAATTTGTTCCGCATACCGAAAAAGTATTTGTCCTGCGGGAGTAATGGAAATAGAATTCCCGTGACGGTTAAACAAACGAGTTTGTAATTGATGTTCCAACTCGTTGATTTGCTTAGTCACGGCAGGCTGTGTAATGAACAATTCATTACCTGCTTTAGTAAAACTCAGGTTCTGAGCTACACTATAAAATACTTTTAGGCGAAAGTCGAAAATCATGGGGAGAAGCAATTCAAATAGCAATCATTTTATTGAATTTAGCTAATTTAGTTAATTTAGTTGAATAGCCCATAAATTAAAAGACAGCTAGACGAATGAATCATCTAGCTGTCTTTTGTAGCCTCGGAAGGAATCGAACCTTCATCTTAGGTACCGGAAACCCACATTCTATCCATTGAACTACGAAGCCTTACCTTATTTTAGGAATGCAAAATTAAGAAAACTTATTCAACTGCTTCACCAAAACGTCAAAATCTTTCGGATAAGGTGCTTCAATTGTTACTTGTTCATCATTTAACAGCCTGAATGTCAGTGAGCGTGCGTGTAATGCAACTCTTTTCATTAATG
This sequence comes from Flectobacillus sp., assembly GCA_023255485.1. Lineage (GTDB taxonomy): Bacteria > Bacteroidota > Bacteroidia > Cytophagales > Spirosomataceae > JALRIJ01. The sequence continues at coordinate 22,900 of JALRIJ010000007.1, read as the reverse complement.
GTAATTCATCCGTATCTTTCTTAAGGTTGAAGCCTCTTTTTAAGTCAGAAAGATAAATCATCTCTCCTCCATAGGTTGGATCACAAACAATGGGAGCTTTTAGACACGTTAAGTGGATTCTGATTTGGTGCATTCTTCCTGTTATCGGCATACATTCCACTAGGGTATGTTTACGATACGCATGAATGGTATTGAAAATTGTTTCCGCAGGTTTTCCTTTGATACGGTCAATGGCCACTTCCGTTCCATCACGTTTTTGTGCAATGGGTAGATACACCGAAATCATATCGAAATCATGTACCCCATTCACAACAGCATGATAACGTTTGGCTACCTGACGATGTTCAAACTGCATCGATAAATGCCGATACGCTGCTGGATTTTTGGCAATAGCTAAAATCCCAGAGGTTTCTTTATCCAAACGGTGAGCTAACTGAGCATCATCTGAGTACTCTTTTGCCATACGAAGAATACTTAGTGAGTTATCAGCCTGACGTTCATCAAGAGAAGCGATATAGGGAGGTTTATTGATTACGATAATATCATCGTTCTCAAAAACAATTAAATCTTTAAACTTTATACGCATTGTTACTGGGGTTGTGACGAATAAATGGGAGTATACTCAATCACCTTTTAACCGAAACTTATTTTAACCATTCTGTTCTTCAATAATAGGTAATAATTGTTGAAGTTCAGTTTGTTCTTCTTGCGATAATTTAGGGTAGGCCATCTTTAAGTTTTTCAATTTTTCAAGAATAAGACTACTGATAATTAATCGCATATTTTTTTTATCGTCCGCAGGAATTACATACCACGGGGCATTTTCCTTCGCTGTTTCATTGATGAGTTCTTCGTAAGCTTTATGATATTCCTTCCAAAAACCTCTTTCTACTACATCTTGCTTATCAAATTTCCAGTTTTTCTTAGGGTCTTTAATTCGTTCAATTAGACGATTACCTTGCTCTTCCTTTGAAACATGTAAGAAAAACTTCATAACTACTGTTCCATTTCGATGAAGATACGATTCATAATTACGAATGTCTTCATAACGTTCTTCCCATACCTTATCTACATTTTTCGTAAACTCTTTGGGTATTGACTGTCCTTCTAACAAGATGGATGGATGAACTTTTACAACGAGTACTTCTTCATAGTAGGAACGATTATGTACGGCGATTTGCCCTCGCTCTGGCATTTTCATCATATTTCTCCACATGAAATCATGACTCAATTCTTGAGCAGTGGGTCTATTGAACCCATGAACGACAACACCCGCTGGATTGACTCCTGCATATACGGCTTTAATCGTTCCATCTTTGCCCGCAGCATCTAAGGCTTGAAAAATATTCAACATGGCATAACGCTTGTCGGCAAACATTAAGCTCTGATATTTATCAATCTCAGTACGTATGGTTGAAAGTTGTATAAGATAATCCTCTTCAGATACGTACAAATCTTTTACTTTAGTGGGTACATCTTTGATTTCAAACTTCTTTTTACCCGTATGTTCAAACTCATCTATGTTAATTTTCATGGTATTATTATTATTCGTAAATACCCATTGCTACCGATTCAGTAATTGATTTTGGAGCAATCCAAGCCAAAAACTTTCCTAATTTATTTACTAATCCAGGAACAAACTCTGTTTTTCCAGCAAACATAGCGTCCACTGACTGCTTGGCAACCTCTTGTGGAGTCATCGTTACCTTTTCGGCTGCTTTACGAGCTTTCTCTTGTAAATTAGCACGGTCATTAAAATTAGTTGACGTTGCTCCAGGAGAAATACAGGTTACGGAAACCGACGTTTTTTTCAGTTCTAGCTTTAGCCCTCTCGAAAAATTCAGTACATAAATTTTAGATGCAGCATAAGCGGCCATCAAAGGTAAGGCTTGATAGGCTGTCGAACTAGCAATATTCATGATATATGCTTTGGGCTGACGTTTTAACACTGGCAAAAAGTGGTGACACATTTCTGTCAAGGTAGCAATATTTAGATTCAGCATATCTCTATTTTGCAAAATCGAATAAGAATCAAAAGGACCAACAAGACCATATCCAGCATTATTCACTAAAATTGCGACCTCATATCCTTTTTGCTTAGTCCAATCAATCACCTGCTGAGCGACATCCACAGCTGCTAAATCTACACTTAAGTAATCTGTTTTTACCTTGTATGTAGTACTAAGTTCTTTTGCTACCTCAGCTAAAAGGCTTTCAGAACGAGCCACTAGTAATAAATCATAGTTTCTTTTTGCCAATTCGTTGGCTATTTCCTTCCCTATACCTTTACTTGCCCCTGTGATTAATGCGTATGCCATCTTGTTATGTTATTTGCTGATTTTTAGTATTCCCCCCAAAATTAACAAAGCCCTACCGAATGGCAGGGCTTTTGTTAAAATATTATTTCAAACGAATTATTTTTTCGTTGGTTTTGCAGGAGTTGCTGGCTTAGCAGGAGTTGCTGGAGCGGCTGGAGTTGGGTTCAAAATCTCCTTCAATTTATCTGGATCTTCTGTTTTAATTTCCACTGCTTTTGTAACAAACTCTTGCACTTTAGCTAAATCTTTTGTTACTGTGTTGTGGTATCCCACTAAGTAACGGTATGCTTCATATAATTGCTCTTTATTAGGAGTATATTTAGAAGAAGCATCTGCTTTTTGAGCATCTACAGCCGCCAAGAATTTCTCGTAGTGAGGCTGAGCTAACCATTTTGTTCCTGTAAAGTCAATATAGTTATTCGTTCTTGCACGGAAAATTTGGAATGCAGGCCATTTATCGTTGATTGCAATAGCTTTTGCAAAACTTGAGTCTGCTGCCAAACCTAGAGAAGCTCTTCTCAAGGTATCTTCTCTTGGAGTGTAAGCAGTCATAAAGTATTGAGCCATTGCAACATCGTTCCAATCTTTACTTGCTAATGCTTGTTTTTTCGCATTTTTCCAATCAATCGCTTTTAAAGCAGCAGTCGCCGATTCAGCATATTTCTTTTGCTTGTAACGAATACTTGAAATAGAAGCATAGTGGTTATTATTTGTATCCAATGGAGCAGCTTGTTCAAAATAATGAACTGCCAATGAATCATTTCCGACACACTGATATCCTTTTGCAAAGTAAACGTTATCTAAGAAATACGGTTTCACACCTGCTTTAACCATCAATTCAAGGTTATCAATACCTTCTTTACATTTACCCATTTCAATTAATGAGTAACCGTTCATTCTGAAGACATCGTTATCTCTAGCACCACCTGCTTCAGCTTGCTTGATATATTCCAACGCACCAGCATAATCTTTCGCTAAGAACATCAATTTAGCTGTTTCTAACAAGATAAGTGGAGACGCTTCTGCCTTCTCAACATATTTTCTAAAATAAGAAGCAGCTTGCTTATAACGATTGAAAATGATATAATACTCACCCATACGTTTGTAATAAGGTGCATATGATGAATCCGCTTCAAAAGATTGTTGATAACTATTTACTGTTTGTTGGTAGTTTTTACCACGTAAATAAACAACACCAATTTTCAATAATGCTTTGGCTGTTTTTGAGGTAAATACCGATTGGTCATAAGCAGACACAGCTGGACCTCCATCATTTTTCAACAAATAAGCATCTCCTTGTACCATCCACTGCTCAGCAGTCAAAGGTTTTTTCGTTTTCTCAGCAATCAAAGCAATTAAACGGATAGCTTCACCTGGGTCATTTGTATGATCAAACAACGTATAAGCTTCGGCGATACGATACAATACATCTGCATTTTTTGATTTAGTATCTAACAATACTTTGTCAAAAATTGCCTTCGCTCCTGATAGATTTTTTTCAGCGAGTAAAATAGTACCTAAACCTACTGTATTCAGAGGATATTTAACATCAGCGGTGATACCTTTTTCAAAATTAGCTTTTGCGGCTTCTAATTGTCCAGAACGCAATAAAGCATAACCTAAATAGTAGTAGTTTTCAGCCGTTGGAGCAGCCTTCACAATACTTTCAAAAGTAGTTTTTGCCTTTAGAGGCTGGTCTCCGTCCAACTGCGTCAACCCTTGCTGAATCGTTTGTCCATTCGCCATACCAGCAAACAACAAACCAGCGGCCACAAACAGAGATTTGATTGTCACTTTCATCTTCGTAATTTTTGGGGTTTTAATTTTCTTTATTATTTGTACTCAGTTTACTTACTTAACGGACTTTTATCACTCAAAGGTAACTTAATTGGCAAACCCTATTGTGCGATAGTATAACCATAAAACACAAAATTAAATCAAAATATTGTAAGATTTAACTAAATTATAGGAAGATGTGACTTCTTTTTTTTAGTTCGTCTTAAACTCTAGTGAATTTTACTCACCCATCTTGACCATTCTAATATTTACAGAACGTGTTAGAGGTATTAACCCTTGCTTATACGCTATCAACTGCCCTTGATCCATACACATATAGTTCAAAAAACCAGTGCCTAAACCTAAATGAGCCTCCTTTAATATTAGCTTTATTTCACGTAATAATGGATACTTCTTGAGTGCCACATTATACCCAAAAGGCTGGTAGTAATCTTCATTACTTGGATTTACTTTATCAGCAACAGACATTACGTTTATTCCTTTGATAAAATTCAACGCAGCAGGGTCATCACCATCACTAATCCAGTTAACACCAATAACACCAAGGGCATTTTTATGAGATTTTACGTAAGCAATCACCTCTTTATTTGACTTCATTGCAAAAAAAGAAATCTTATCTTTCTTATCAATTCCAAATTTTTGCATCAAATAAGTTAGATTACTTGAGCTTGCATTATCAAAGACAAGCACAATTTCTTCTCCAGAGCCTTTTTTACCGACCTCAGACCATTTTTTCTTTTCACCTTTCATTACTGCACCTAATTCCTGAACAGTAATTAGGGTATCCTTATTAGCTGGATTTGTAATAAGAGCAAGGGCATCTTGAGCAAATTTATAACTTCTGTACTTAATTTTTTCCTCATCAAAAACCTTTTTCTCTGTATCTGTAAGCTCTCTCGCTACTACAGCCATACGAGCTTTGCTATTTAAGAGCATTGTTACAGCTTCCAGATCAGGTTTATACACCAAATTTATTTTAGTGTACTTATATGTTTGTTCAAATGCAGACTTTTCCGCAGCGATTACAGGCTGAAAAGATTCATCAACAGCAACTGTAATTTCACCTTTAGCAGGTGTATCATCAAACTTACTATTACTACTATTTCCACAAGACGACATCAGAGCTATACCCAATGCGGTGGTAATCCAGAGGTTTACTATCTTCTTCATAAACTTGTTTATGCGTTAATTTTTAGACCCTATTGAGTCTAAATCAAAGAGAAACTAGGTAAAACAAATTCTTGTACTAAACCTTACTCATCACTCTCATCTTCCATGCTCTCCTTTACTTTTTCATAAGCTCGCCAAGCACGATACAAACCATAGACAATTAACACTGCCCCAAAGGCATAAGCCCAATTATCAGAAGGTAAAAATTGAATTGCAAAGCCAGAGTCTGGCACAGCTATCAGGTAAACACCCATTGCCGTGTAAGCCATTGAGGTAATTACACTAACAATAATTAGGACTTTTTGTACTATATTTTTCGAATCTTGCTGAGGCATCTTATAAATTCACTTATTTTTTATTAACCTTTCGGAAAACTAGCTCTAATTATGATTATTATAAATGGAGAGGCGACTCCCACTTAAAAATGAAACCTGTCAGAGTACTGACAGGTTTCATCTACTTTCACAAAATTTCAATTATTCAGCTGACAACGTAAAGTTGATTGGAATAGTAAATCTTGAACGTACCGCACGGCCAGATTGCTTACCTGGAATCCATTTTGGTACAGACTTGATTACACGAACAGCTTCTTCATCGCAACCGAAACCTACTGATTTCAATACTTCTACGCTTTGAATACTACCATCCGTATTAACTACGAACTGAACATATACTTTACCCGAAACGTTAGCACGTTGTGCAGCAGCAGGGTATTTTAAGTTTTTCGACAAGTATTTTCCTAATGCAGCCATACCGCCTGGGAATTCCGCTTGTTGTTCTACCGCCGTAAAGATTTCTTCTTCTTTCGGTTTTGGTGGTTCAACAGGAGCTTCTTCTTTAGCTGTACCTCTTGCATCTGGATCAACTGGTGGTCCTGCTTCGTCAGTTTCACCCTTCACTGTTTCATTTGCCGTGTTACCTTTCACTTGATCCACTTCTGGTGGAGGCTCAGGTTTTGTCACTTCCTCATCACGCTTGATTTCAGGAGGTAAGAACTTAGTAGTAGTTACCTTCGGAATATCTTTCGGTGGCGGTGGAGGCGGTGGCGGTGGTGGCGGTGGCTTAACTTCGTTTTTCTTCGGTGGCTGATCCACTTTCATTACCTCAGCGGTAATTTCGGTTTTATCTTTACTCTCAGCAGTCAATTGTTTCCAAAAAAATGCCAAAGCCAAAGCTCCCGAGAAAGCAAAAGTGCCAATCAATACCGACCTTGTGATGACACGCTGATAATCTTTTCTCAATAAGTAAGCACCGTAGCCCTTATTCTTATCTTTGAAAATAATATCATCAAGCGTCGCATTTGGGTTTATTACGTTTGACATATTTCTCGATAATTTAACTCAATTTGAATTGAACTAATTCGTGTGAAGAAGGAACTCCTAATTCACCTAACTAAGTTAAAACTAAAAAATTAGTTATCAAACTATTTCCTTAGTTTTATTTGTATTTTGAATCAGAAATTATTTTCCTGATTTCTTAATCATTGACTCAGTAGCTGGATCAATCTCAAGAATAGCGTAACGTTTGTTGTCTGTGATTGCACATTCATCAAGCAAATCTACCATATTTTTGTATTTAGCACTTTTCGTTGCTTTAATAACAATAGTAAAGTTTGCACCGATACGTTTTTTGAAATCGAACAAAGTTTGTCTGATACCTTTATCTGAATAGTCTGCTGTTTCAACTACAACACCTGCTTCTCCTGGGATACCTTGATAAAAGTACACTTTAGAAGAATCTGGGCAAATAGTTAACGTTTCAGACATTTTCACAGGCGATGTCTCTTTCGAATCATCGTTCTTATCAGGCATATTCAACTGCATTGTCACGGGCTTTGCTAACGTAGTCGTTAACATAAAGAAAGTGATAAGAAGAAAGCCTAAGTCCACCATTGGTGTCATGTCAATCTTGGTGGACGCTTTTTTACTGCGTTTCTTACCACCCTTACCCCCACTATCCTGACTAATTTCTGCCATCGTGTTGTAGTAGTTTGAATGTTAATTGTAATTGTATGGTTAAAAAAGGAGACTTTTTGCTTATAAGTACCCTGCTTCACAAAGTAAAGCAGGGTCAATAAACTACTGAGTACAACTTAATTAATTTACATTTCTTGGTTTTGCTTCCGCTCCAGTGATTAATTGGAATACGTTGATGTTTTGCTGTTGTAAAGTACCAACCACTTGATTAAATACTTTATAATTTGCATTACCATCTCCTTTAATCGCTACTGTCAAAGCAGGGTTTGCGATTTTAGCGTAACTCACCCACAGATATAATTCGTTGTTTGCAGAGTCGCATGGAATTCCTTTTAAGAATCCGTCAGCTTTCCACTCTTTCGACTTTTTCTGTAATACCTGAGCCATTGCACCTGCAGGGTAACCAATGAATTCTGAATCCATAAAGTTTTTCTGCATTGTTGCACTAACAGGTACACTAAAGCGATTCGCCATTCTTTCCAACATCAATGCACGAGCATCCACATCATCAGTACCCATGAAGATTTTTCCATCATTTGATACCGAGATAGTAATCACACCTTTGTCATTTTTCAGAGGTTTCTCCGAAATAGACGTTGGAGGAGTGATTGTAACAGCCTCTTCTGGTTTAAACTTTGCAGTTAACATGAAGAAGGTGAGAAGCAAGAATGCAACGTCACACATGGCCGTCATATCCAGAGACACACTCTGTCTTTTTGCTTTTACCTTTGGCATAATTGTAAAATTTGAAAATTTGGAAGTATGCTAATTTGAAATTTGATTATCTCAACAATAACACGTTAAGATTTTACAATTTGAACTTATGAAAAAGACAATAGTTCAAATTTTCAAATTGTGACTAATTTTCAAATTATTAATTATGGTGAGCAGCGTAGTTTTGGTTAATGCTCAAACCGATTTCGTCAACACTGTATGTCAACTCATCAATTTTAGAAGTAAAGAAGTTGTATGCGATGATACAAATTGCTGAAGTACCGATACCCAACGCAGTGTTTACTAGGGCTTCAGAGATACCGTTTGCTAATGCAGATGAATCTGTTGAACCTCCTGAGTTACCTAACGCCGAGAACGCTTTGATCATACCAACTACCGTTCCTAATAGACCGATCAATGTTGATACTGATGCTAATGTAGCGATAATTGTTAAGTTTTTCTCTAACATTGGCAATTCTAATGAAGTAGCTTCTTCAACTTCTTTGCTCAATGCTGCTAATTTTTGTTCTTTATCTAAAGAACCGTCAGTTGTTAACTGCTTGTACTTTTTAACTGCTGCTAACGTAACGTTACCAACTGTTCCTTTTTGTTTGTCACACTCTTTCAAAGCTGCATCAGTATCATCTTTGTCAAGTAATGATTGGATTTTGCGAACGAAAGCGTTAACATCTCCTGATCCTTTTGCTTTTCCGATTGTGATGATACGCTCAATAGAGAATGTCAATGCTGTTAAGAAACATGTCATCAAAACTGGTACGATAACACCACCTTTGTAAACGATACCGAAGTAATCACCTGGGATTGGGTGTCCTTCTGGTGTTCCGCCTTCAAAGTGAGAGCCATCTCCCATTACGAATTTGAAAAGACAGAATGCAACAGCGAAAAGGATTAATAGAATAACACCCGCTGGGATGCCACCTGATTTTTTGTTGTTTGCTGGAGCAGCCGGTTTTGCAGCTGCTGGTTTTGCTGGTTGTGTACTCATTAGTTTGGTAAAATTTGGGTTTTAAGTTAAAAAACAGTTTTAGGTGATTTTTTAAAATAAATCTCCTGAAAAAAATACTTCATCTTCGTTTCCTAAAGTGGAATACTTGATTATAATACCTTTCAGACTTTGACAAAACTAACACAATTTTTTTTCACTTTTCATACCTCTTACATCAAGTTTTTTTAAAAAAATGTTCAACAAAACCTAAGCATTGTACTATGTCAATATTTTAACTCTTTATAACTGCTTTTTACTGTATTTTTCAAAGAATTTAACTTTATTAATAAAGCATATGATTTTTCCATGTTTTTTCTAATCGCTCAATAACTGCTCAATTAGCCCTTCTATTTCGTCTATTTTGTGAGTATTTTTTGAAATTTTATTCTGAGGATAAACACTCATCATTCTATCTAAAAGAAGGTTTTCCCCATTGATAATAAAATAAGATTTCGTATGGTTTTCGATTATTTTATTGATGAAGATGCGACATTTACCCAAATTTTCTTTTGAAAAAGCATCGATGTAGATGATAGAAAAGGAGGCTTCATTCCATAATTTTTCTGCATAAGACAAGACTAATTGCTCCGAATGGTTATCAAAGTCATACCGCTTTATGTCATGGAGAGTGTCTTTTAAAACAGCTTGTAAAGGATTTCGAAAGGATACTTGCTCTGGAGTATCTGTTACTTGAATATAGAGTAATAATGAAAACATCGTCTTCAATTGGGGATATTAATGTTAGAAATCATTCTTAATGAATTAGTCAATTGTCCTACAACTCTGATACTTTTTAGTTTTAATTACGTAATTTTGGTATCTATTCAACAATCGTAATTATGGCTCAATATTATCAATTTAATCGAGAAAAAGCTCGTAGGAAAACAGGCACTTTTACCATGAAGGAGGCTATTGATGATTTATTAGAGTTGTACCGCTTGCGATCTAAATTTGATGAAACCTATATTGCGGCTCATTGGGAAAAGATTATGGGTACGCCTATCGCAAGCCGTACCACCAAAATTTTTATCCAAGAAAGTAGATTATTCCTTGAGTTTGATTCCGCTCCTCTACGTAGTGAATTATTAATGGCTAAAAGTAAAATTATCAGCCTTATCAATAAAGAGGTAGGACGAGAGTTAATTAATGAGGTTATTTTCCTATAGAAAGTATCCTAATCAACTTATTGTATATATTTGATAGGTTTTTCCTCTAAATGTAAACTCATCTCCTTTTTGCTTACCTACTAATAATGCTCCCACGGGAGATTGTGGCGAAATAACCATGATGGTTTCTTTTTCGAGGCGTATTTGTCCTATGCTTACTGCAATGAAAAATACGCCCATGCTGGTGTGGACAAAAGCACCAAAAGCAACTTTTTGAAAGATAACCGTCAAATCTATTCGCTCTACCATAGTCCGTTCTTGGCGAGCTTGCTCATACATACGAGCGTGCATATCTCGGTCTAATTGTCCCATTGCTCTAGCTGTTTCATACTTATCTCCTGCCGAACTTTTACTTTCTGAGTTGGCCGATGCTTGTGCAGCTTGCATGGCTGTCCATGCGTTTTGCATCCGTTCATCCAACTGTTTTTTAATAGTATCTAAAATAATATCTTTCATTTTTCAGTAATTAACGTTGTTCCTTTTCCCAAATCGTCAGGGCTAAACGAATTTTGTGGTATTCGTATTTACCATCCATTGCTTCGTAAAGGGGTTTCAATGGGTCTGTTTTCTTGGCTCCTATCACATGAGCGGCTCCCATAATTTCCCGATATTCATTCCTCGAAATAAACCTCCATACATCTATCGCTTTACCTTCTTCATATAATTTAGCCAAATGAGAATAAATCGTTGTTTGATTTAAGCTACGAATCATGGATATTTCCTCAATCGCATGGCCTTCTTGATATAGTTGATATGTGTATTGTACCGTATCAATCCCTGCTGAAACACTACTTTTGGGAATCGTTTTTAGAAAATCTCTAATTTCTTTCATAAATCGTTCTCCGAATTGTCGATACTTTGCTTCTCCAACACCAGAAACCTCTAGCATTTCTCGTTCAGAGATTGGCTTTTTCTGAGCCATATCCGAAAGCGTTGCATCAGAAAAGACTACAAAAGGAGGAATGTCTCGCTCGTCGGCAATATCTTTTCGCAACTGTCTTAGGCGTTCAAAAAGTTCATCTTTAATGATTTCACGTTTATTTTTTTCCTTCGGAACTTGTACTTCTCGCTCCAATTGTCGCTCATCAAAAGATCGGAAACGCACAAGGGACACCTTCCGTTCTCCCCTCAAGACAGCCCAAGAAGAAGTATTGAGTTTGTAAACATGTTGTTCATCATAAGCGATGTCCATCACTCCCAAATTCAACATTTGCTGTAGATAATCTGCCCATTCTTCATTTCTCAGTTCTTTACCCACTCCGAAGGTTTTAATTTCGTGGTAACGATGCTCAATAATTTTTCGATTATTAGAACCTCTCAAAATATCAATCACCATTGTCATCGCAATTTTCTCATTCGTCCTTACAATAGCGGAAAGAGCTTTTTGAGCGATAATACTGGCATCAAAACGAACAGGAGGATTACGACAAACATCGCAGTTATGACAATCTTCGGTTACTTCTTCATTAAAATAGCTAAGCAATACCCTTCTTCGGCAGATTTCGGCTTCGGCAAACTGTTTCATTCTGTCCAATTTAGCCATTTGAATTTCCTTCATTTCAGGAGGTAATTCAGACTGAGCAATCATATCTTTCCGAACAAGGAGGTCATTATACGAATAAAATAGAAGTGTATCAGATTTTTCGCCATCCCGTCCAGCACGACCAATTTCTTGATAATAGCTTTCTACATTAGAAGGCATCGAATAATGAATGACCCAGCGGACATTCGATTTATCAATACCCATTCCAAAAGCAATGGTGGCACAAATTACTTGAATATCGTCTCTCAAGAATTTATCTTGTATCGTCGCTCGTTCATTGGCGGGTAATCCTGCATGATAAAATTGAGCTTTTATGCCCGCTTTTTGCAACCCTTCTGCTACTTGTTCTGTATTTTTTCTACTCAAACAGTAAACAATACCAGCTTTTCGTGGACGTTCGGCAACAAACTTGATGATTGTTTTTAGTCTATTTCTTCCAGCTTCTACCGCCAAAGACAGATTAGGTCTATCAAAAGAGCTTATAAAAACTTTTGCATCAGGAATACCCAACTGCGTAAGGATGTCTTTACGAGTTACTCGGTCTGCTGTAGCAGTCAATGCCATGATAGGTACATGAGGCATTTGTTTTTTGAGCACACTCAGTTGAGCGTATTCTGGTCTAAAATCGTGCCCCCACACGGATACACAGTGCGACTCATCTACAGCTATCAGCTTGATATTAAGTGAGCACAGCCATGTTAAATAGCCTCCTGTAAATAATTTTTCTGGAGAAATGTATAATAGTTTTAACGTTCCATTCCTTGCGGAACGCTCTATCTCTGAGATTTCACTCGCTCCTAAAGTCGAGTTGATATAGGCTGCTGCAATACCATTAGCCTGTAAGGCTTGTACCTGATCGTGCATTAGAGCAATCAAGGGCGAGATAACTAAAGTCAAGCCCTGATGTAGAAGTGCAGGGACTTGAAAGCAAATTGATTTTCCTCCTCCCGTAGGCATTAGCACCATGGCATCATTACCAGCGAGAACCCATTCTATTATTTCAGCCTGTAAAGGGCGAAAGCGATCATACCCAAAATAGTGCTTTAAAACTTGTTCTTTTGTTGACATTCGTTTGTACTCTTTTCTCTAAACAATAACAATGAAAGCATTTACCCCTTCTATAAACGCAACGCCCTGCAAGCGTTATCACTTGCAGGGCGTTGGTAGAGTGGTATTTTTTGATTAACCGTAAAGTGGTACTTCAAACAACTCTACCTCTGGCAGCTGACTAATATCAAAAAGCTCCACTTTATAACGCTGATAAGCAGGCATTTCTAAATCAGCTTCGGTAGGCATTTTTTGAGAGAAGCTATCAATCATTTTTTTAAGGCGAAGTGAGTCGTCTTCTTTTTTCGGCATTACAGGCATGGTTGGTTTTGGTTCTACGACCATTACAGGTACTGTTTTTTCAACTTCCTCTTCTTCTTCTATGATTTCACGTTCTCGATACACTCTACGTTCAGGACGCTCTTCCACTATTATATTTGAAGGAGCAGCAACAGGCACTGTTCTTCTTACCTCTTTTACTTCATTCCGTTTGATATTTCGTTGAACTCCTTTAATTGGAGAGTCCTCAGGCAAATTGAAGCCTGCTGCAATCATCGTTAATCGCATATCATCCTTCAATTCATCATCGATGATATAACCAAGTTTAAATCCTTCTGGTGAAGACCCAACTTGTTCCATGATGTAAGAGGTAATAGCTGTTTGTTCTTTTACAGCCATTGCCTTTTCTCTACTTGTAGCAATCGTCACCAAGATACGTTTAGCTCCTTTAATATCTTTATTATTCAACAAAGGAGAATCCAATGCTTTTCGAATTACTTCAGAAGCACGGTTTGGCCCTTCAGCAGAAGCCGTACTCATTACCGCTTGTCCTGCATTAGACAATACCTTTTTAACGTCTTTAAAGTCTGCGTTAATTTTACCTGATTTGGTGATTACCTCGGCTACTGATTTAGCTGCATTAGCTAATACATCATCTGCGTGCTCAAAGGCTTCAAGGATATTTAAATCTTCAAAGATTTCTAATAATTTATCGTTCAGTACGACCAAAACAGTATCACAAGTACGTTGTAATTCTTCGATACCACGCATAGCGGCATCAATTTTTTCGGTACCCTCCCACGAGTATGGGGCTGTAACGATAGCAACCGTAAGGATGTCCAATTCTCTAGCGATACGGGCAATTTCAGGGGCAGCTCCTGTACCTGTTCCCCCTCCCATACCAGCTGTGATAAACAACATCTTGGTATTATCTTGAAACAACGAGCGAATCTGTGCTTCACTTTCTAGTGCAGCCAAACGTCCTTGTTCTGGTTCTGTTCCAGCACCAAGCCCCTCAGTAAGGATTGCCCCTAACTGAAGTTTAATTGGTACAGAGTTATCATTTAATGCTTGTAAATCTGTATTACAAACAATAAAATCAACATCCTTTATTTTCATGTCATACATGTGACGAACAGCATTACTACCTCCACCACCAACACCAATTACTTTAATGATGTTGGCTGTGCTTTCCTGCTTTAGCTCTATGTTATGCTCAAAGAATGCCATATTATGTATAGATTTTGTCTAATTGTATATTTTTAATATCGCTAGGCGAGTTAATCGTACGGTTACATTTAAGGAGTAGTACACAAAAATAATGCCTTCCTCTATTATACTTACAAAAGCCGAGCAAATCTAAAGGATATTGTTCGGCTTTTAAATTAAACATGCAGTGTTTTATTTAGATATAAACGGAGAAAAAGCACTTTTAGATTTATTATCATCCTAATTAGCTGCACTCTCCCAACGCCATTCCTTTCCTAATTCTAATTCTGTTTGTAGGTTTTCCTTCACAAAAAAGTCTCTTGTTGAGTAAAAATCCAGCTTTTTCGCAGGAAGCTCTTCTGCATTGGCAATACCATACAATAACATGGCTGTGTAACGAACCGTATTAATCATCTCATCTTTTTTCACAAGGCTAAAACGATCACAGTTGGCGTGGTAGCAGCCAAGAGCCTCGGGCGATAAATCCCCAATTGGGGCAGCAGTGGGGACTCCTTCCAACATAAATGTTTGATGATCAGAGTGCAATGTTGCTTTATTAATAATATTGTTCTTAAAACTCGGTTCTATTTTTTTAATTTGCTCACCCAATTTTGTTAGGAATGCGACCATTTCATCTCTTCCTGATGCATTGAACCCATTCGTATTATTTGACATGTCCAGGTTAATCATAAAAGCAACTTTGTCCATCGAATTTGTTTTTTTCAACCGTTCGACCATTGCTTTTGACCCCAATAATCCTTCTTCTTCCCCCATAAACAAGACAAACTCGATTGGTCTCTTTGTTTTAAGTTTTAATGCTTTGAATGCTCTTGCTATATCCAACACAGAAAACGAACCAATGCCATTATCAATTGCCCCATGAGCTAAATCCCATGAATCTAAGTGCCCACCAATGATAATTTTCTCGTTATCGTACTTACTACTTTCTCCTTTAATGGTAGCAACAATATTTCGAGCCTTAATCACACGGCTTACATTTTTCATATCCACCAAAGCCACTAAGTTTGGCTCTTCGTTCATCCATGCTCTGATTTGCATACCACTCTCGAGCGAAATACACACAGCAGGAATTGCTACGAGCCCTCCTGTTACGGAAGCTGTTCCTGTAAGGAGAATATTTCCTTTAACAGTATTAACAAAAATAACCCCAACTGCTCCATACTGGATAGCAAGTGCTGTTTTTTCAGAACGGTGCAAATTACGAGACCCTTTAATTGGAGGAAGCAATCCGATATTCACCAAAGCAATTTTCCCTTTCAGCTTATCTCCTACTTCTTTAAAATCAGGTTCTAATCCATTACCAACATCCACAATAGAACCTGCCACTTTTGCTTCAAGGGGAGTCATCGCTAGAGCTACGACCTCGACATCTCTAAAGTTATCGCTTTTATTAGGGGCAATTGCTAAGGTGACTGTATCTCTTGCCCAAGCTTCTACCTGAAAGCCTTGGTATTTTACATCCCTAAAACCATAAGATTTGAACAAATTATAGGCATACTCCTCTACTCGTTTTCCGTTAAAACTTCCAGTTAGTCGATGTCCAATCGTATAGCAAGCATCGCCCAATGTCTCGTAAGCACGACTATTATCTCGCACTTCGTCATTGATTCGATGAAAAATTTCTATCGTTGCCTCATCATCGTCCTTGTGAGGGATGTAAGCAGCCGTTGATAATACACTTACTAAAGCGATTATTCCGTAGATTCGTTTTCTCATGAGTGATTTAATACAGGCCAAAAATTCTACTTAGTTGGATCAGGATTGTTTTCCTTACTTATTCGAGAGTCATCCTCTTAAAAACGGAATTTACAAAATTATCACAGCAATACCGTTGGTTTTACTTGGATAATTTAGCAAAAGGTCACTAATCTTTATAATCAGGTAGAAACACCCTATGTAAGCCTATGTGCTTTCTACCTAATTTTAGCGAGAAGCCATTCCATAAAGCGATGGATATATCTCTTTTTGGAATTTATCCCACTCTCCTTTTTTGAAATAATTATCGCCAAAATAGACAATAATTTTATGGAAATTAGGGGCATCTTGATAACCAGGGACAGGCTGAATCATATTGAACTTTTCATCTAAATATACAATTGTAGGAAAAGACATTCTGTTTTGTAACAAGGCTATTCCAGCTTGGTTATAGCCGTTTTGCCACGTATATTTTTTATCTCCAATGACTATATCCTCTTTCTGTTCTGCATCTAGCTTTACGGCATAATACTTTTCATTGACGTAAGAAATAACCTTTGGGTCACTAAATGTCTTTTGATCCATCACTTTACACCAGCCACACCAACCTGTGTAAACATCTACTAATATCTTACGTGGCTCTTTCTGAATGGCTTGAAACGCTTGCTCTAGCGTAAGCCAGTTTATGTTAGACTGACTAGAAGAAGATGTTTGAGCATAAGAGCTCTTTACTAAAAATACAAAAATACTTACTAATACAAGTGAAAAACGTTTCATTATGAAGGGTGATTTTACGAAAAGGAACTATTTTTATGCTACTTAAGCTTGTTTGAATACGCAGGTTTTCATTTTTTACCATACATACAAAAGACGCATAGCAAGCATCTTTATTTTTTACTATCTTACAAAGATAACAAATTGTATGTTTTTTACCTTCTATTACGAACAGTTTCTATCCCACTTTTTTAGATGATACATAGAAAAAAAGACCGACTATTACAAGAAGAACAAAACAGACGTGAACTTGGATTTGGATCACAGGCAAGCCAAGGAAATACTCGATTAATTAACCGAGATGGCTCTTTTAATATCCGACGGGAAGGCGTGTCCTTATGGAGTAAAATCAACATTTATGACCGACTCATTACGTGTTCATGGCAACGTTTTTTTATGCTGATTGGCCTCTACTTCGGTAGCACTAATCTATTTTTTGCCTTACTTTACGAACTAATAGGCATTGAATATCTTAGTGGCTCCGACCTGTCGACTCCTTGGACTCGCTTCATGGATGCCTTCTTTTTCTCAAGCCAAACTCTTACCACTGTAGGATATGGCCATATCGCTCCTGTTGGATTTCTAATGAGTTCAGCCGCAGCAATTGAATCGCTTATCGGAGTGCTTACCTTTGCATTAGTAACGGGTCTTCTATACGGACGCTTTTCTCGTCCTGTGGCTCGTATTTTATACTCTAATGTAGCAGTCATTGCTCCCTACTTGGACACCACAGGGTTTATGTTTCGTATTGTGAACGAACGCTCTAATCAACTGGTGGATCTCTCTGTAGAAGTGAACCTTTCGATGACCATCAAAAATAGTAAAGGAAAAATGACTAGAAAGTATGTTAGGCTGCCCTTAGAACGTCATCAGGTAAACTTTTTCCCTGCCAATTGGACAATTGTGCACCCCATCACTGAAGAGAGCCCTCTCTTTGGACTCACCTTTGAAGAACTACAAGAGAAAAATGTGGAGTTTTTGATTTTAATCAAAGCCACCGAAGACACCTTTAATCAAACGGTACATTCTCGCACTTCTTACCATGCTAGTGATCTTGTTCCAGGAGCAAAATTTGCCCCTATGACAACCGAAAACGTTGGAGAGAAACAAACATTGGTACTGGATATTAGTAAGCTTTCTGCCATTGAAGATGCTCCTCTTGCAAGCGATTTACTTTTACACAAAGAAGCTTTAGCAATGGAGCAAGAAGAAATAACTAAAACATTAAAATAAAACTCATGACACGTCCTCCCTATTTACTTGAAGGCGATACCGTAGCCATTGTTGGATTAGCCTGCAAAGTAGCTCGTGAAGATATTATACCTGCAGTGGATTTCCTACAGACTAACTGGAAGGTAAACGTTCTTTTAGGCGACTCCGTTGGAGCTTCTTATCATCAATTTGCAGGAACAGATATAATCCGAGCAAGTGATTTTCAAGTGATGCTCGACAACCCGAAAATCAAAGCAATTTTTTCTGTCAGAGGGGGCTATGGAAGTTCTAGAATCTTAGAAAAAGTCAACTTTGACAAATTTAGAGAAAACCCTAAATGGCTTGTTGGGTTTTCGGATATTACAGCAGTCCACTGCCATATTCAAGCCATGGGTATTGAAAGTATCCATGGGGTCATGCCCAAGCTTTTTTTACAAGAAAATGGACAAGAAAGTCTGGAGTCACTCAGAAAAATTCTATTTGGAGAAGCACTCGCCTATCGTATTCCAGCACATTCCTTGAATAGAGAAGGGCATACGGAAGCGACCATTGTAGGAGGTAATTTAGCCATCATTAATCACCTTTTAGCAACTCCTTCTGAATTAGACACTACGGGTAAAATACTATTTTTAGAAGATGTGGGGGAATATCTTTATAGTCTTGATCGGATGATGATTCAGTTAAAGCGAGCAGGAAAGCTAAGCCAACTTGCAGGACTAGTTATAGGCTCTTTTTCGGACATGAAAGACAACGATGTCCCTTTTGGGAAAACAGCCTATGAAATTATTCAAGAAGCCGTCGCTGAATATGACTATCCTGTTTGCTATGGATTTCCTGTTGGACACGAACCCCAAAACTGGGCTATTCCGTGTGGAAGAAACGTTTCTCTCCATATCAGTTCAACAGAAGTAGTACTTTCATCTGTTGTTTTTTAAGATAAAAACCGAGATATTGACCCTATAAAAGCGTAATTAATTACTAATTTCGCCCAATTTTCACCTAAATTTTAAACATTTTACCGTTATGCTTGCTAAAACCTTCGGCAGTGCCGTTCATGGTGTAGATGCAACCATCATTACTGTTGAGGTAAGTGAAGGACAAGGCCAAAACTTCTATATCGTTGGTCTCCCAGATGGAGCAGTGAAGGAATCTGCTCACCGAGTCGAATCGGCGATTAAACAAGTTGGTTACTTTTTTCCTAGAACGAAAGTAGTGGTCAATTTAGCTCCTGCTGATATTCGCAAAGAAGGCTCTGCTTACGACTTACCCATTGCGTTGGGTATCATCCACGCCTCGGCTCAGGCTGATTTAACCAGCTTAGAGGAGTATGTTATTATGGGAGAACTTGCCTTAGATGGTACACTTCGCCCTATCAAGGGAGTGCTGCCTATTGCGATAGAAGCTCGTAAAAAAGGCTACAAAGGTTTTATTCTACCTGTCGAAAACACCTCAGAAGCAGCGATTGTCAATAACTTAGATGTAATTGGCGTGCAAAATCTAAAAGATGCAGTTAATTTTTTGAGAGGAACCTTAAAAATAGAACCTGTTGTAACCGATACCCGTGATTTATTTTTCAATTCACAAAACGATTATGATGTTGATTTTTCGCATGTTCAAGGGCAAGAAAATATTAAACGAGCCTTGGAAATAGCCGCAGCAGGTGGTCATAATGCCATTATGATTGGCCCGCCAGGGGCAGGAAAAACGATGTTAGCCAAACGCTTGCCCTCTATTTTACCCCCCCTCACCTTGCACGAAGCCTTAGAAACAACGAAAATTCATTCGGTTGCAGGAAAATTAGGAACAAAAACATCGTTAATTTCTACTCGTCCATATCGTTCTCCTCATCATACTATTTCAGACGCAGCTCTGGTGGGAGGCGGAAGTAACCCACAGCCAGGTGAAATATCGTTGGCTCATAATGGAGTACTGTTTTTAGATGAACTACCCGAATTTAAGCGAACAGCCTTAGAGGTGATGCGTCAACCCTTGGAAGAACGAAAAGTGGCGATTTCGAGAGCAAGATGGGCGGTTGAATTCCCTTCTAATTTTATGTTGATTGCCAGTATGAATCCTTGCCCATGTGGTTATTACAACCATCCCGAGAAAGAATGTACTTGTGGCCCTGGAGTGGTACAAAAATATTTGAACAAAATTTCAGGCCCTCTACTCGACCGTATTGATTTGCACGTAGAAGTTACTCCTGTAAAATTTGAGCAACTATCGTCTAACCGAAAAACAGAAAGTAGCGAGCAGATTAGAGAACGAGTGATTAAAGCAAGAGCAATTCAGACAGAACGGTTTAAGGACAATCCTAGCATTCATTCGAATGCGATGATGCCTTCTCAGATGGTTAAAGAAGAGTGTCAAATAGATACCGCAGGAACGGCTTTACTAAAAAAAGCGATGGAGCGATTACAGCTTTCGGCAAGAGCTTATGACCGTATTTTACGAGTTGCAAGAACGATTGCCGATTTGGCAGGTTCTGAAAATATTAGAATGGAACATTTGGCGGAAGCGATTCAGTATAGAAGCTTAGATAGAGAAAACTGGGCGGGATAAAGAAGTGTGGGAGTTAATGAGTTCAAAGTTTAGGAGTTTAAAGTTTAAACTCCTAAACTTATCAACTTATCTTAAAAATCTTCGTCTAACGAGAATGACATGGTTTCTTTCTCAGACATAACGCCTGATTTCTGATACTCAGCCACACGCTTCTCGAAGAAGTTTGTTTTTCCTTGTAACGAAATCATTTCCATGAAATCGAATGGATTGGTTGCATTATATACTTTTTGACAATTCAAGGATACCAATAAACGGTCAGCTACAAACTCAATGTATTGACACATCAAATCAGAGTTCATTCCAATTAATGATACAGGTAACGCATCTGTAACAAACTCTTTTTCAATCATTACGGCATCCACAATAATTTTTGTTACATCAGCCTTTGGCATTTGGTTAACAATGTGGTCTGTATAAAGCAAACAAGCAAAATCACAGTGTAAGCCTTCGTCTCTCGAAATCAATTCATTAGAGAATGATAAACCTGGCATTAGACCACGTTTTTTCAACCAGAAGATTGAACAGAAAGAACCAGAGAAGAAAATACCCTCTACTGCTGCAAACGCAATTAGACGTTCGGCAAATGTTCCATTTTCAATCCAACGCATTGCCCAATCAGCCTTACGTTTTACGCAAGGGATATGGTCAATAGCATTTAACATTTTATCTTTTTCGACAGGATTCTTGATGTAGGTATCAATCAGTAACGAGTAGGTTTCTGAGTGAATATTTTCCATCATAATTTGAAATCCATAAAAACACTTTGCTTCAGCATACTGCACTTCTGACAAGAAATTCACAGCCAAGTTTTCATTGACAATACCATCAGATGCCGCAAAAAATGCCAACACATGCGAGATAAAGTGTTTTTCATCAGCATTTAAACGATGTTCCCAATCGTTCAAGTCTTGTTGCAAGTCAATCTCCTCGGCTGTCCAGAAAGAGGCTTCTGCCTTTTTATAGAATTGCCAAATATCATTATGCTTGATGGGAAATAATACGAAACGACTCGGATCTTCCTGTAATAAAGGCTCAATTTGTACTGTTTGTGACATGGTGCTATTTCGAAGAAATACAGTTATAAAATAAGGCAAGCGTAAATTGCCAATCGCTATTGACAAGCAAATTTACAAATTTATCCTCAAAGCATTGGATAATCTGCTCAAGAATGGAGCTCTTTTATTTTGTCGCAAAATTTCAATGATGGACAAAACAAGTAGCCAATCTTATAACCTTCTTTATAACGATAGGGTTTCATTAAATTCGATGATTTTTGAGATGATTCACAAAAAGAGTAATTCAAATTTATAAGTCCTCTTTTAATAAACGAATGGCTGTAATATTAATTATCTGAAAATTGGTACAAGAAAGAAGGACGTTCGGACATCTTATCTTTACTAAATAATTGATATAAACGATTGGCCAACATTTTATGCCCAAGGACATTTAGATGGTTTCCATCGGGAAGAAAGAAATAAGGATGCTTTTCCAATAAATTAAGCGAATCAACATAGGTAAAACCCATAGTATCACAAGCATCTACGATTAACTGGCTTCCCAACATCCGTAATAAATGGTTGGTTTTACTTAAACTCGGAAAAGGGGTTACTACAACGACCTTAGTACGTACCGATGTAAGTAGTTGCAAAATGACCTTCCATTGACGAGCCACAAAATTCATACGTCCCAATACCCCCAAAGCATTGGTAGCGGTTAGTAGCTGATAACTCAGAAAAGCAGGTATCACCGATTTCGTAGGTAATTTCATCCCACATTTATCTGCCAAGGATGTCCGAAAATAGTTAATATCTGAGGCACAATAGGTCTTTAACCCATGAAAACAGGTATCATGATAAGAGACAAAAGGAGTCATTTCCTTCTGAATAATTGTCTTCAACGAATCCCCAAGCATAAGTTCATCGTTTGCTAACTGTAAAATAATCGAGTCGTACTTATATAGCTGAGGCTCTAAGGTCAATAGCAGTTCAACGGCTTCTTTCAGCGAAGCCGTCACAAAGCACGTTACTTGTACTTTAAAAAAATGACTCCGAGCAATTTTTTTCACAAATTGTTCTACAAATCCCTCTTCGTTAGTCAAACCACAACCATACACTTGACAGTTGCCTATAATTAATATTTTCATCCTAATAATTTATTGAATATCAAAACCTTATATCGTATTTTTACACGAAATAACTAGCCCATTCTATAACCATTACGTTTAGTAAGAAGAAAAGGTTGTGTTTAAATTATTTTATATTTTCAGCACACCCTTTTACGAGTTCTTGCGTAATGGTTGTTATGGCAGGTTATTTACTTACGTACACTCAACCCCATTAGCTTTGTTTTTCAAAAAGAAAATATCCTATACAGAAGCTAATCTTCCAGATCTCATAGCGGCCTGCATGTCT
>JALRIJ010000079.1 GCA_023255485.1 Flectobacillus sp. | reverse complement strand
AGGTGTCGCACAAGGTGGTCGGTTTATTTCCACTACTCCCTAACGATTTTAATTTGGTATCGGAGAAGTATAAAACATAACCTGGCGTTCGATAAAACTTATCAAGATTGGTATCAAGTGTATCTATGGTTTTTGTGTTAAAATTAGATGCCTTTACTTTCCAAACATAACTTTTATCATTTCTTCTTTCAGAAAAAAATAAAGCTGTATCGCAATCTACGTTGGTAATTAAATGGGCATCATATCCATTAGGAGAGTCGTTGGATGCAAGTGTTGTAATAGCCAACGTCGCTAAATCAATTTTATTTATTGAGAATGTTGGATTCGTATTAATATATAAAATGGCATTTTTAAAAACGAGATAGTCTGTATAGTCTGGAGATAGGACAATATTATGTAGATTTAATATAGTTGTCGTTCCAGATTCTGTGCCATCAGACTTTGTAAGGAAAATACCTGTCGGGCTTGGTTTCCAAAAATACATGAAGTTTTGGTCGGTAATAATTGGGTAACTAGCACCTGTATTATCTTTGACTTTAACGGTACCACTTTTTGTGCCATTAGTTTTCCATAACTCATAGGAGTTACTGCTTCCGATTGTGATGAAGTAAAGGTCGTCTTTAAATTTAATGAATTTGTTGTAATACGGTGCAACCGAAAAATCATGTAATACGGTTTCCAGATGATTACTGGAATCTAGACTTATTAAACTAGGTAATCCATTTGCTTTGAGATTTGCTAAAAATACAGCTCGCCCATTGATTTCCTCAAAAAGAATAGGATCTGGGTACAGGGGCATACTGCTACTTGGTGTGAGATTAATGTCTTTAACAAGTTCTCTTTGTCCTAATGTAGATAAAGAAACAAAGGATAGTAGGAGGGATAGAATTAGGTTTTTCATACATTATAGTTGATAGAAATTATAAATCAAATATACTGAAAACCTGTAGATTAGTTATAGATAGATAGTAGTTTTCCCATGCTGAATAAATTAGATGAATGTTTATCCAGCATGGGAAACTCCCTACTTCATATAATACCCCGATTCAATTACGGTGGTTTTCCCGTCAACGGTTACGGTGTAGTTAAACCCTTTTTGAATGGCGTATGCTCCATATTCACCTTTTTTGTTGAGTGCAAGGTAGCCAATTTGGAATTCTTTGTAGTTATAGCGTTTTACGATACGCATGATGGCTTCTTCGCAAGCTTGCTGAGGGGTTTTGCCATTTCGCATTAGTTCTACGATGAGGAACGAGCCTAGTGTTTTTAATACAAATTCGCCCAATCCTGTTGCACAAGCTCCACCTACTTCGTCGTCGCAAAAAACGGCTGCTCCAATCACGGGAGAATCGCCCACACGTCCGTGCATTTTGAACGCCAAACCACTGGTTGTACAAGCTCCTGAGATTTCACCTTTGTTGCCAATAGCAAGCAAACCAATGGTGTCATGTCGTTCGATATTGATTTTAGGTTCGTATTTGGATGTCTTTTTCCACTCAATCCAAGCTTTTTTGGCTGTTTCAGTGAGGAGGTTTTCTTTTTTGAATCCTTGGTCGAGGGCAAACTGCAAAGCTCCTTCGCCCGATAGCATAACGTGTGGTGTTTTTTCCATCACGGCTCTAGCTACCGAAATGGGGTGCATGATGTGCTGAAGGAAGGTTACAGAACCCGCATTGCCTTTTTCATCCATAATGCACGCATCTAAAGTAACATGACCGTCTCGGTCAGGAAATCCACCATATCCTACAGACGTATCGTTGGGGTCTGCTTCTGGGATTCTAGCTCCTGCTTCTACGGCATCTAATGCTCGTCCTGTTTTTTGTAAAGACTCCCAAGCGGCAATGTTTGCTTTCTCGTTTTTCCAAGTGGAGAGTATAATTGGGCCTGTGTTTTTAATTGTCTGGTTACTTGCTTGACTACTTGCGGAGGCCAAGGTTGCAAGGGCCGTTGTTTGTTGAAGAAAGGCTCTACGTTTCATACAAAATTGTTTGTCTAATGAAGTAAATAAGGGATCATGTAGCGTTTGTTATCGGAGCAAGATAGGCTTATTCAGAAAACATCAGTAAAAGAAATAAAAAAAAAGGAGAGATTTGTAAGGTCTTGCCGTGTTTAAACGCATAAAAGGTATTTTTACTTAGGAAAAATAAAAGCCGAGCTATCTTTCGATAACTCGGCTTTCTATTTAGTATATAGTCGATTCAATTAGATTGTACCGTTTAATACTTTTTCTACTTTTTCAGCAGCTTCTTTTAAAAGAACCGCAGAGTAAACTTTCAATCCTGACTCGTCAATGATTTTAGCTCCTTCTGCTGCGTTAGTTCCTTGTAAACGAACGATGATTGGTACAGGAATTTCGCCGATAGCTTTGTAAGCTTCAACAACACCCGTAGCAACACGGTCACAACGAACGATACCACCAAAGATGTTAATCAAGATAGCTTTTACGTTTGGATCTTTCAAGATAATACGGAAACCAGCTTCTACTGTTTTTGCATTAGCTCCTCCCCCTACGTCAAGGAAGTTTGCTGGGTCACCACCAGAAAGTTTGATAATGTCCATTGTCGCCATTGCAAGACCAGCACCATTAACCATACAACCAACGTTACCATCTAATTTAACGTAGTTAAGGTCGTTTGCAGAAGCTTCAACTTCTAATGGATCTTCCTCCGTTACATCACGTAATGGAATGAAGTCTGCATGACGGTAAAGAGCATTGTCATCCAAGTTTACTTTAGCATCAACTGCTAAAATTTTGTTGTCAGACGTTTTCAACACAGGGTTGATTTCAAACATCGAAGAGTCAGTTTCAACATACGCTTTGTAAAGAGCATTGATGAACTTAACCATTTCTTTGAAAGCATCACCTGACAAGCCTAAAGCGAAAGCCACTTTACGAGCTTGGAATTGTTGTAAACCAACTCTTGGGTCAATCCATTCTTTGATGATTTTCTCAGGAGAATGTTCTGCAACTTCTTCAATGTCCATACCACCTTCTGTAGATGCCATGATTACATTGCTACCCGTTCCACGGTCAAGTAGGATTGAAATGTAATATTCTTTAATTTCAGATGGACCTGGATAATACACGTCTTCTGCAATTAAAACTTTGTTTACTTTCTTTCCTTCTGGGCCAGTTTGGTGAGTAATTAACTGCATTCCCAAGATTTGTTCCGCTTTTTCACGAACTTCTTCTAAATTTTTGGCAAGTTTAACCCCGCCTCCTTTACCACGACCACCTGCATGGATTTGAGCCTTGATAACGTGCCATTGTGAGCCAGTTTTTGCTGTTAGCTCACGGGCAGCTTCCACTGCTAGTGCGGGTGTATCCACAACGATGCCCTCTTGAATACGGACTCCGTAGCTTTTGAGAATGTCTTTAGCTTGATACTCGTGAATATTCATTTGTAATTGTACAGTTATGTAAAAGATTCACACTAATGAGAAAAATGTCTTTTCTCGTAAACGTCCGCTAAATTACTGACAATCTTCTAAACTAAGGTTTTTTATTTGCTAAATATTTATAGATTTTTTTTAGAGAGACGATTTTTATGTGTAATAAGTGTGCTTTGTTTCGTTAGTTAAGTACTAGACCTGCTTTTTTTTGTCTCTTTTTTGTTGTTGTTTTGTCCTAAAAATAAATTTAAGATACGTATGCTCATTGCTGAAAATATAATCAAATCGTACGGTAGTTTACAAGTATTAAAGGGAATTGACTTACAAATCCAAAAGGGAGAAATCGTTTCGGTGGTGGGGGCTTCTGGGGCTGGAAAAAGTACGCTCTTACAAATTATTGGTACCTTAGATACGCCTGATGCAGGACGAGTGCTAATTGATGGAGAAGATATTACTTCGCTAAATGCTAGAGCATTAGCGTCGTTTAGAAACCAAAAGATTGGCTTTATCTTTCAATTTCATAACCTGCTAGGGGAATTTACAGCACTCGAAAATGTATGTATGCCTTCCTATATTCAAGGTAAATCGGAAAAAGAAGTACGAGCAAGAGGGGAGGAGTTATTAACGCTTTTGGGCTTAAAAGACCGTATTCATCATTTGCCCTCTAAGATGTCGGGAGGAGAACAACAACGTACTGCGGTGGCAAGGGCTCTGATGAATTCCCCTGCGATTATCTTTGCCGATGAACCTTCTGGAAATCTTGACTCAAAAAATGCACAAGAACTTCATCAATTATTTTTTGACTTGAGGGATAAATTTGCTCAAACCTTTGTTATCGTTACGCACAATGAAGAACTAGCAAATATGGCCGATCGTAAATTGGTCATGCAAGATGGGATGATTGTGTCTTAATCAAGGAAATGTTAAAATACCTAAAAGTCTGCCATTCTGTCAGAATTAACGCTAATTTTGTGTAACTTGCAGGTCGATTCAACAGGGTCAAAGAAATATAAAAAACGTTGATTTTTTAAGAACAGTCTTTGTTAGCGAATGATACTTGTCATTCCTCAATTCAAGTGACTCGTTTAGGATTATTAGCTACTTAAAATAAATGAAAAGTTTAGAAATACTTACAGATGAAGACAAGCAAACCTTAGAAGTTGCTCGTATTTCACTTGATGAACAAGGTAAAGAGGGGAAAAAGAAGCTATATATTGAAAGTTATGGCTGTCAAATGAATTTCTCCGATAGTGAGATTGTCACTTCAATCTTGCAAGAAAATGGCTACGCTACTACTTCGTTAGCGGCAGAGGCAGATGTTATTTTGCTCAATACCTGTGCCATTCGTGAAAATGCAGAACAAAAAGTAAGACATCGTCTTACACAGTTTACGCATTTGAAAAAGAAGAAACCACAAATGGTCGTGGGAGTTTTGGGTTGTATGGCCGAACGTTTGAAAACGAAATTTTTGGAAGAAGAAAAAATCGTAGACGTAGTGGCAGGTCCTGATGCCTACCGTGATTTACCGAATCTCTTTAATGAAGTAGATGAAGGACAAAAGGCGATTAATGTCTTTTTATCAAGAGATGAAACCTATGCTGATATCACGCCTGTTCGTTTGCACTCTAACGGAGTAACGGCTTTTGTGAGTATCATGCGTGGCTGTGACAATATGTGCTCTTTCTGTGTCGTGCCTTATACTCGTGGGCGTGAGCGTTCGAGAGATGTCTATTCTATCTTGAAAGAATGTCAAGATTTGCTAAATGAAGGCTTTAGAGAGGTAACGCTTTTAGGACAAAACGTAGATTCATACAAATGGGAGTCTGAAGACGGTTCTGAAAAGGTGAATTTTGCTCAGTTGTTAGAAAGAGTGGCTTTAGTAAGCCCTGAGTTACGAGTACGTTTCTCTACCTCGCATCCAAAAGATATTACGGATGAGGTACTTTATACCATGAAGAAGTATGAAAATATCTGTAAATATATTCACTTGCCTGCTCAGAGTGGTAATAGCCGTATCTTGAAATTGATGAACCGTACCTACGATCGTGATTGGTATATCAATCGTATTGATGCTATTCGTGAAATTTTGGGAGAAGAATGTGCGATTTCTCAAGACTTAATTACGGGTTTCTGTACAGAAACAGAAGAGGAACATCAAGATACACTTTCGTTGATGGAATACGTAAAATATGACTATGGTTATATGTTTGCGTACTCTGAAAGACCGGGAACGCCTGCTGCGAAAAAATTGGAAGACGATATTCCTGAGGATGTTAAATTACGTCGTTTGAATGAAGTGATTGCTGTGCAAAGAAGATTGTCATTAGCACGTAATGAAATGGCTATCGGGCAGGTTCATAAAGTGTTGGTCGAAGGCTTCTCAAAACGTTCAGAGGATTTCTTGTGCGGACGTAATGATCAAAATAAAATGGTTATTTTCCCAAAAGAAAATTATAAAAAAGGAGAATATGTACAAGTTCTTGTAACAGAATGTACCTCTGGAACACTTCTTGGAAAAGCGGTAAATTAATCTATGATACCATCAGAATTACAACCTATTAAGGCCAGATTTGGGATTATTGGAAACGCTCCTGTCTTAAATCATGCTATTGAAGTGGCTGTGCAAGTCGCTCCAACAGATATGACTGTCTTGATTACGGGAGAGAGTGGTTCTGGTAAAGAATCATTTTCTAAGATTATTCACAATTTATCGGTTCGTAAACATGGACAATTCATTGCGGTAAACTGTGGGGCGATTCCTGAAGGCACGATTGACTCTGAATTGTTTGGACATGAAAAAGGCTCTTTTACGGGAGCTCTGGAAGCACGAAAAGGCTATTTTGAAGTGACTGATGGGGGTACCATCTTTTTGGATGAAATCGGTGAAATGCCCCTTGGTACACAAGCTCGTTTGTTGAGGGTGCTCGAAAACGGAGAGTTTATTCGAGTGGGTTCGTCGAAAGTTCAAAAGACGAATGTCCGAGTGGTTGCAGCGACCAACGTGAACCTGATTCAAGCAGTGGAACGAGGTAAGTTTCGAGAAGATTTGTATTATCGTTTGAATACAGTACCCATTTTTGTGCCTCCTTTACGAGACCGAGGATTAGATATTGAACTGCTGTTTAGAAAGTTTACGTCTGATTTTGCGGAGCGTTATCGAGTAAAACCAATTTCACTCACTCCCGATGCTCAAGAGTTGTTGTTGAGACAGCGTTTCCCTGGGAACATTCGCCAACTGAAAAATTTGGCAGAGCAAATTTCAATTTTGGAAACCGAAAGTCGAAGTATTGATGCCAGCCGTTTGACGCATTATATTCAGATGAATATGGGACAACAAATGAGTGAGGGATTGGTGAAAAGACAGCAAGGAGCAGAGCAAGAAAGTTTTAGCGAGCGAGAATTATTGTATAAAATTCTCTTTGACATGAAACGAGATGTGACTGAACTCAAGAAAATGTTTTTGGATTTATTGCAGAATGGTTCGGTTACAGGAGATGTTTTGAAAGGACATGAAACCCTTTTTCAGAATTTAGATGCGGATTTGAATGGAAGCTTTGGACAAACTTTTCAGCAGGAGGTAAATCCTGCTCGAATGTTGCCTCCATCGCCTTCGCCATACGAAGGATCACCGAATTACATTCAGCCAACTAATGCAAGAGAAACTGATTTTTCTATCATTAATTTGGATGCAGAGGACGCAAAACAAGGACATAGTGTCTATGATATTACGCACGAATCGGAGGAGGTTTCCTTATCGCTCGAAAAACAAGAACGAGATATGATTGTGAAGGCACTTCGTAAAAATAAAAATAAACGAAAATATGCCGCACAGGATTTGGGTATTTCAGAACGGACACTTTACCGAAAAATTAAACAATATGATATTGAAGAAGAGTAACTCGAAGTCGTATACGGGAGTTCCCGTTAAGAAAACTTGGCTTCTCCTGTTGATGTTTCCGCTCTTTGGATTAGTGGGTTCGGGTTGCTATTCCTTCAAAGGAGCTAGCTTAGACCCTAACTTAAAGACCATTCAGATTCTGAACTTCCCTGTGCAAGCAGCAGGAGGACCGATTAACTTGAGCTTGACTTTTAATGAAAAATTGAAAGAATATTTTCAACGAAATACCTCGTTGAAAATAGCAAACTCAAATCCAGATTTGTTGATTGAAGGAGCGATAACGGGCTATGATGTAACTCCACAAGCCCCAACATCTGACGATAAAGGGGGCTTAAACCGCTTGACTATTAAAATTGAGGTAAAACTGTCGAATGCCAAAGACGAGTCGAAAAACTTTGAGCAAGAGTTTTCTTTTTATAGAGACTTTGCTCAGAATCAGACGCTGTCTTCGGTCGAAAAACAGTTGATACCCATTATTTTAGACCAAATTGTCTTGGATATTTTTAATAAAACAGCAGGGGAATGGTAGCAAAAGAATTGGCTTATTGGGTAGTAAATCCGAATGAAATAACCAAGGAGGATTGTCTGACCTTGGAACATACTGCACAGGTATATCCCTATTGCCAAATTATTAGTTCACTACTTGCTAAAGGGTATAGTTTACAGGGCAAAGAGGATATTGCTGCTAAGAAAATAGGCTTGGCAGCAGCCCATGCTATTAATCGAGATGGTTTACGAAAAGTAATTACAGGAACATTTGTTAATAAGCTTACATGGGTGAACCCAGTGCCGTTGGACGAAGAAGTTCTTCCAGAACGACAAGAAGTTGTTCTAGTAGAGGAGGAGGTAATTCAAGAGGAAGTGGTGCTTAAAAAAGAGGAAATTCCAGAAGACGTACCGCCACAACTTCCAACAATACCTAAAAAAGCAAGCTTTGTTTTGAAAAAAGATGAACAGCTCATCAAGCAAAAGCAAGCCTTGCAGTTAAGCATTATTGACGAGTTTATTGTAAAAAGTCCGGGCTTGATTCGAAGCACTAAAGGGAAGGCGTTAAACATCTCTACGGAAGACCTTTCTATGCCAAGTGTGACGATTGCAGAAGAGATTGTTACAGAGAGTTATGCTAATATCTTAGAAATGCAAGGGCAGAAAGAAAAAGCAATTGTAGTTTATGAGAAATTAATTTTGAAATTTCCAGAAAAAAAAGGTTACTTTGCGAATCGAATAGCGGCATTATCTTGAGTCATACTTTGGGAATTCAGTTAACGAAAAAGAACGAGGCTAGGTTTTTCGAATTAAAATAATCAAAATTTATAAATTTATTATAGGAAACATGTTCGGAGCAGTTATTGTTATCATTTGCATTATTGCAGTATTATTAGTTTTTGTAGTGTTGGTTCAAAACCCGAAAGGTGGCGGATTATCAGGTGAGTTCGGTACGGCAGGTGCAAGCCAAATGTTTGGTGTCGCTCGTACAGGTGACTTATTAGAGCAAATTACATGGGGTGGTGCTATTGCAATCGCTTTATTGGTTTTAGCTTCTAAATTTATCACTCCAACAACATCTGGCGAAGGAATCAATTCTGTTAACGTAGAAAAAGCAGCAACAAAGACGCTTCCTGCAGCAGGTGCAGCTCCAGCTCTTCCAGGAGCAGGTTCTCCAGCACCGGCACCAGCACCAGCGAAATAATATACTTATTCGTGCTAATAAAAAAACCACAAGAATCATTCTTGTGGTTTTTTTACTTTATGGTCATTTGTGTTATGCTGCGGAAGAAACAAAAGACACTATTTTCTTTTTGGCAATGGGTAATAAGGTCTCTTCAAGGGGTAATGCACAAGGAGCTTCAATCATATACGTCGCTGGATTAGGCAGATGCTTGAAACGCTTAATTAAGTCTAGCTTGATGTTTTCAAAGGTATTTACCATAGACCGCTTGACCGTATCTACGTAAAAGATTTTTAAGCCTCGTAGTTTTTCGTGCTTGTCCTCAAAAATAGTCAGGTTAAATTGATAAATTCTTGTCTCATTTAGCCAAGGTTCATACAGAAAAAAATACCCTTCATTTTTGTAAAGTGGTTCAATGCCAATCGGGCTAATGGTCACTTGATGTTCTACCTCTCGAGCAATGTCCCTGCCTAGCTTGATTCCATAGCGAAAACGATTTAACGCAAATTCGGTAATGGATTCTATTTCATTAAAATAGCCCGCATCAGTAGGTTGTGCCAATTCGTAGTTAAAGCTCAAATCTTCGGTATTCACACCACTAATCCGTTTGGGAAAATTATCCATCATTTGCTTTAATCCTGACTTAAAATAGAGTGAGTATTCGTAGTGATGCTCTAAGTCAGATAAATCAGGGTATAACTTCTTTAATTCGAAGTTATTTTTGACAGATTGGAGGTATGCCAACAAAACGTACTTTTTATACTCATAGTCAATAAGACCTGTGGTTAGCCAATCTTTTTCGAGTGTCTTCATGGGCATAAATGGTTAAGTGGATAAATAAACTAAAATAAGGAATCCTTCGATTCTGCTGGATGAAAGTGTATGTCTAAAGTTAAGATTTTTACATTATTTTCCAAATTATGTCAGGATAATAATTTTAGTCTGACATGAATTCGTTGTATGTAATCATGAAAAAATTACATTCTGTCAGTTTGTATGACAATGTTTCCGATTTTTAGGCTATGGCACGGAAAATGATGAAATTGCAGTAGAAAGAGGTACGGACAGGCTTGTCCCCCCAAATTTGAATACCTTAACAAAAACAAATAAATTAATTTCAAAAATGTCAACAGTAAGTATCAAACCATTAGCTGACAGAGTTCTTGTTGAACCAGCAGCGGCAGAAGAAAAAACTGCATTCGGAATTATCATTCCTGACACTGCTAAAGAAAAACCACAAAGAGGAACTGTTGTAGCCGTAGGTGCAGGTAAAAAAGACGAACCAATGACAGTTAGCGTTGGAGACACTGTATTGTATGGTAAATACTCAGGAACAGAGATCGCAGTTGAAGGTAAAGATTATCTTATCATGCGTGAAAGCGACATTTTCGCAATCCTTTAATTTTCAGTTATCTGTTAGGCGTTAACGGTTATCTATTAACAAAACGCATTAATTTAGAATAATTGCAAAAAAACTAATAAAAGTTGTTTACTCTGTACGTCATTTAGTTCACTATTACTGACAACAGACAACCAATAACTAATAACTAATTTCAACAATGGCAAAGGAATTATTTTTTGACACAGACGCACGTGACAAACTGAAAAAAGGCGTTGACACACTTGCAAATGCAGTTAAAGTAACATTAGGACCTAAAGGTCGTAACGTAATTATTGATAAAAAATTCGGTTCACCTTCAATCACGAAAGATGGTGTTTCGGTAGCGAAAGAAATCGAATTAGAAGATGCAGTTGAGAACATGGGTGCTCAATTAGTGAAAGAAGTAGCTTCTAAAACTGCTGATCAAGCGGGTGATGGTACTACTACGGCAACTGTTTTGGCTCAGGCTATCTATACAATCGGTTCTAAAAACGTTGCAGCAGGTGCTAACCCAATGGACTTGAAACGTGGTGTTGACAAGGCGGTTTCTACGGTTGTGGCTTCTTTGAAGTCTCAGTCTAAAGCAATTGAAACGTCTCAAGAAATTGCTCAAGTTGCTACAATCTCTGCTAACTCTGACTCAACAATCGGTACAATGATTGCTGATGCAATGGACAAAGTAGGTCGTGAAGGTGTAATCACTGTAGAAGAAGCTCGTGGTACTGAAACTGAAGTAAAAACAGTAGAAGGTATGCAGTTTGACCGTGGTTATTTATCTCCATACTTCGTAACA
Source organism: Flectobacillus sp. (assembly GCA_023255485.1). Taxonomy (GTDB): domain Bacteria; phylum Bacteroidota; class Bacteroidia; order Cytophagales; family Spirosomataceae; genus JALRIJ01. The sequence goes on along the minus strand of JALRIJ010000079.1, from coordinate 1,566 downwards.
AATACAGAGAAAATGGAAGCTGAATTAGAGCGTCCGTTCATCTTGATTTCTGAGAAGAAAGTTTCTTCAATGAAAGAATTGTTACCAGTATTAGAAGGCGTTGCTCAGACTGGTCGTCCTTTGGTAATTATCGCTGAAGATGTTGACGGTGAAGCATTAGCTACTTTGGTAGTAAACAAAATCCGTGGTGCACTGAAAGTTGCTGCTGTAAAAGCTCCAGGTTTCGGTGATCGTCGTAAAGCTATGTTAGAAGATATCGCTGTATTAACAGGTGGTACTGTGATTTCTGAAGAGCGTGGTTTCAAATTAGAAAATGCGTCAATTGAGTATTTAGGACAAGCTGAGAAAGTAATCATCGACAAAGACAACACTACGGTAGTAAACGGTGCTGGTGTGAAAGATGGTATCGAATCTCGTGTTGCTCAAATCAAAGCTCAAATCGAAAATACTACTTCTGATTATGACCGTGAGAAATTGCAAGAACGTTTGGCTAAATTGTCAGGTGGTGTTGCTATTCTTTACATCGGTGCTGCTACTGAAGTAGAAATGAAAGAGAAAAAAGACCGTGTTGACGATGCGTTACACGCTACACGTGCCGCTGTTGAAGAAGGTATCGTAGCGGGTGGTGGTGTTGCTTTAATCCGTGCTATCAAGTCATTAGACGGTTTAACGGGTGACAATGAAGATCAAACAACGGGTATCAACATTATCCGCCAAGCAATTGAAGCTCCTTTGAGAACAATCGTTGCGAACGCAGGTGGTGAAGGTTCAGTAGTAGTTAACGCTGTTAAAGCGGGTGAAGGTGACTTCGGTTATAACGCTCGTGAAGACAAATACGAAAATATGTTAGCTGCGGGTATCATTGACCCAACTAAAGTAACTCGTTTAGCATTAGAAAACGCTGCTTCTATCGCAGGTTTATTATTGACTACTGAATGTGTTATTGCTGACAAACCATCTCAAGAAGCTCCACACGCTCACGGTGGTGGCGGAATGGGTGGAATGATGTAATTTCACGTATGAGTGTTGAGTTTCGTAAGTACACCGACATATTTACCACATAGAAATATAGAAAACATAGTTGTGTGAAAAATTGATAATCAATTATTTACATCCACGATGTTCATATATAATTCTTAAAATAAATGTGTCTTATTACTTAACCTACCAAGAGAAACTTTAACATAATAGTTAAAAAAGCTCTTTCAAGACAAATGTTTTGGAAGAGCTTTTTTGTTTAAAAGGGTAAACGGGTTTTAACCCGTTTCAGTATGTGATAACGTTAATCCTTTACCTCTCTACAAATCAAAGAAAAGGATGTTTATGAGGCTATAAACAAGGGCATGACAATTTTTGTTATCTTTAAAGATAAAAAGGGTCAATGAGTTTTAACTCGTTGAGATAGAAGCCATGTTGGCTGATATGATAACATACACAAGAATGGATTTCGGAAAACTGACCATAGAAGAAGTAAATAAGGCCAACTTTTCTTTACAAGTAGATAATGCTTTTAATGAAAAAATCTGGAGTAATGTTCCCACGAAAGAACCCAAAGTACATGTAGGC
>JALRIJ010000078.1 GCA_023255485.1 Flectobacillus sp. | reverse complement strand
AGTATGAAGGTGTAGAGAGACTCTTTTATCAAAGTCCTATCCTTGAAACGATTAACATCCATAAAAGTCACAAAAATATAGATAAATATTTATTATCTATTGAAAATAAACTTACTGTTTCGTTTTTACATACTTCTCTAACCACTCGTGTTGCTCCCAAAGCATATGCAAAATGTTTTCTTTGGCTGCATAACCATGGCTTTCATAAGGTAATTGAACAAAACGAACTATTCCTCCGTGACCTTTAATAGCATTATAGAGTCTTTCGCTTTGAATTGGGAACGTTCCGGGGTTGTTATCTGCTTCTCCGTGAATCATCAATAAAGGTGTCTTGATTTGATTGGCATAACTAAATGGACTCATTTTGAAATATAACTCGGATGCTTGCCAATAAGTACGTTCTTCATTTTGAAAGCCAAAAGGTGTTAAACTTCGGTTATAGGCTCCACTGCGAGCAATACCTGCTTTAAATAGTTTTGTATGAGCGAGTAAATTTGTAGTCATGAAGGCTCCATAACTGTGTCCACCCACACCAACACGAGTGCTATCACCCACGCCCATACTTGCAATTTTATTAATAGCAGCCTCAGCATTCCAAATTAATTGTTCTATGAAATTGTCGTTTGGTTGTTTGTCACCTTCACCCACAATCGGAAATTCTGTATTGTCCATCACTGCATAACCTTGCGTTGCCCAATAAATTGGAGAGCCCCAACTTACACGAACAAATGAATATTTGCTACCTCTGATTTGAGCAGCATCATTACTACTTTTAAATTCTCTTGGATATGCCCACATAATCACAGGAAGTAAGCCATCTTTTGCTTTATCGTAGCCTTTGGGTAAATACAAATCAGCCGCTAAATCAACGCCATCTTTACGTTTATAGGTGATTTTTTCTTTTGTAATTCCTCTTAATTCTGGTTGAGGATCCGTAAACTTAGTAAGTTGATTCGTGGTATTATTGGCATGAAGAAAATAATTTGGCGTTTCATTTTGGCTTTGTTTACTGGTTACAAAACTCAAATTTTCGTAATCCAAAATATTAATCACTGACTCCAAATAAGGTTCTTCGCAACGCCATAGCGTTTTTGTTTCTTTCGTATCTAAGTTAAACGAATTTAAAAATGGTAAATCTCCTTTCGGTGAAGAGCCTACTCCACGCATCAAAATAGTACGATTCGCTAATACTTTAATCGTGCTTTTCTCGAATTTATTAGAAGCCATAATGGGCGTTCCTGGGTCATTGTATGCATCGTCCGTACTACGGTCAATCAAAAGCTTTAGTTCATTTTTAGCGATATCCAACTTGCTTAACTTTTGCTGATGTTTCACTCTTGAATACTCACTAATCAATATTTCATTCTCACTCAATGGAGAAATATTTCCCATTCTCATTGACGTTTTTGTTAGCACCGTCGGATTCGTCGTAAAAGGGGCTGGTAAAATATAAGCTGCATCATGAAACGCTACTTTTTTCTTGATTAATCCGCTATCCAAAGGTTCAATCCATGAGAGGGTACTTGGTAAGGTATTCACCCAATTATATCCTCTTGGGGCATTCAGAACGTTATCGTATCCCGTTGGGGCTAATTCATTGCTTGGTAATTTCGCAATCATTTTAACCAATTTCCCATCAACGTCAGTTACTAAGATTGTTGAGTTGAATCCGCTGACTGTTACTAAATAACTGTACGGTTTATCAATTTTTTTCACCAAAAAATATTTCTTATCGGGTGATAGCGTCACATCGCTGTAGATCTGTGGTATCCCAATTTTAGTTTCTATACCATTAGTATTTTTTACTAATTGGGAAGTGGTATAAAACTCAAATAATTGCTCATCGTAGGGCGATTTGATTAAGTCTTGATAAGTGGGGCTAGCAGCCACTTTGCCTATATTTTGTTGAATAACTGGTCCTTTGGGAGCTAGGGGCTTTTTAGGGGCACTGCTCGTAGGGTGTACAATAGTGTTATAAACAATCGTGTTATTATCAGACCAAGAAATGTCATTGATGACTAGATTCAACGATGTGCTATTCGTTTTAGTCGCCTTTTTAGTTTTCAAATTAATGACGTATAAATCTACTCCGTTATTATTGGTTTGAGTAAAAGCAATTTTATCATCATTGGGACTCCATTGGAAATTACCTGCCCTTAGATTAGCTGGTAAGCCCATAATCGAATAATCTTTACCTGTCTTGATTTCTTTCAAAGACAAGCCAATTCCATAAGTAGATCGACTTGGAGCAAAGTTATTGGGGTTAATTCTCAAACCTGCAATACGCAATTCGGGTTGTGCTAATTCTTCTATGGTAGGCATGGCACTACGTTCAATGATAAGCATAAAATCACCTTTCTCATTAATACTTACATTAGGAGAAGGTTTAGCAGTCGCTAAATTAAGAATAGTAGCTGGGGGAGTTTTGTATTCAATAGCATCTTGTGCATTGACTTGAAAACAAAAAAGAATGGCAACAAAAAAGTACAATGTTCTCATTTTAGTTATTTTAGTTTGTGATGAAGATTAAAAATAAAGATAATATTGTCATAAAATGTATGGTCTTAACCTTTTATTTTCCTGTTGATGTTCTTAGTAATATACTTATTTAAACTTTTCTACCGTTATATATACTGTTTGAGTGCAACCAAGTGGTACGTTACTCCTATTTGACTTTCTTGATTTTTGTGACCACTGCTATAGTGCAAAGAATGGTATTTTTTAGGAAGTTTATGGCTTCAATATTAAATAAAAAAGCCCCACATAAGAGTTTTTCTTATGTGGGGCTTTTAAAATCACCTATTTCTATTTCAATAATGTTCGTAGATTCATCATTTCGGTTGCAGGAGGGATTTTTTCATAAAGAATATTATAAACAGCATCGATGATTGGCATTGAAACATCGTAGCGTTTATTCACTTGATGGATACTCTTTACAGCATAATATCCTTCCGCAATCATATTCATTTCTATTTGAGCTGACTTTACAGAGTAGCCTCGTCCAATCATATTGCCAAAGGTTCTATTTCTTGAAAATTGAGAATAGGCTGTTACTAATAAATCTCCTAAGTAGCCAGAGCTGTGTAAATCTCTTGTTGATTCAGGATATACAATGTCAAGGAAACGTTTAATTTCTTGCATGGCGTTGGATACTAAAACAGCTTGGAAGTTATCACCATATCCTAAACCGTGGGTAATTCCGCAGGCAAGGGCGATGATATTTTTAATCACAGCACAGTATTCAACACCGTAGAGGTCTCCAATCGCATGAGCTTGTATGTAACGGCAACTCATTAAATTGGCGAAATCCTGAGCCAAGTGCATACTTGGTGAAGCAATAGTTAGGTATGACTGTTTTTCAAGAGCTACTTCTTCGGCATGACAAGGCCCAGCAATGGCACACATCATGGTTTGAGGTACGCCAAATACTTTTTCCATCCAGTCGGTTACAAGCATATTTTCCTCAGGAATCATCCCTTTGATTGCAGAAACTACTCTTTTCCCAGCAAAGTGGTTACGAGTAAGGTTTTTAAGGGCATCTGGAACGAATGCTGCAGGAACAGCTAAAATTACATATTCGACACCATTTAAGGCATCGTGCATTTTATGATATGCCCTAATTTTTCTTGGATTTAGGGGAGCATCAGTTAAGTAACTCGGGTTGTGATTATATTTTTTGATAAAATCTACATCCGATTTACGGCGTAGCCACCATTTGATTTTAACGTTATTTTCCGATAAAATCTTAATGATTGCAGTAGCCCAACTACCACCGCCTAACACCGCAATTTGGGTGGGTAAGTTTTTTCTGAAAGCAGGAATCTCTGTCATGTAGTAAAGTTAACTGACTGTTGTCGTATATGAAGTGGTATTTCGTGATTTGTTTGAATAATTACTAATTAAAATCAATATAGTTAAAATTTTGAATATTAGGCTATATAGCACTTACTCTTTAAGTGCGATTATTTCCTTATTTTGAAACAGCACTTTTACGGCTGTTACTTTGTAATTTTCTCGAACAAAAAATACTTGTAAACCAAAGCGTTGTTCTTCAAATTCATCGTCCTTTTTCCGAATTAATACAATACTTGGAAATCCTTTTGCTTTAGCGACTAAGTTATCGTTCTGAAAGCTAATTTCGAAGCGTGTAAGTTGTTTTATTTCCTGTGGTAAATACATACCGTAGTAGTCAGTAAATTCAAGAGAATCACCGCTTACTTGAGTGATACACTCATGAGGTTTTGCTACCAATATAGCGTTGCAAAAAGTGAGTATCAGCAACGTTACAAAAAGTCTATTCATGGTTAGTTACTGCTGTTTTTTTCCAGTCAATATAGCCTTTGAAAGCTAATAAAAGTATTAAAAAGTATAGAATACTGGTACCGATTAAGTGTTTTGAAAAATACATTCCGGTGTAAATAAAATCAGCTATAATCCAGAGAATCCAATTTTCAATATATTTTTTTGCAGTCATCCAAACGGCTATTAGACTAATGGCTGTTAGCGTAGAGTCTAAATAGGGTAAGCTTGCGTCAGTTGAATTAGCATGATAATACCCCGAAGCTAAAGCGAATATAAGACAAAAAAGTCCACATGCTGGTACTAATTTTAGGGGTATTTTAGTCACTCTTAAATTCTCCTGCTCTCTTGTTCCATAGAGCCATTGATACCAACCATATAGGCTCAGAATAATGAAAATTCCTTGTAGCTCCATATCTGAATATAGTTGATATTGCCAGTAAATGACGGCATAAATGCTTGAACTAATAATTGACCAAAACCAACCCCATGTATTTTGACGTGTATTGAGCCAAATACAGAGCAGAGAGGTGATAATACCGATTACTTCAAGCCAGTTATGTTGGAGATACTCTATCAGGGTTGTATAACTCATTTGGTAGCTGTTTTACTTATTTTCGATTTCTTTTTCTCAAGGCTATCAAAGTGTTTACAAAATCCTTTGAGCATACATACACCACATTGAGGAGAGCGGGCTACGCATACGTACCTTCCGTGTAAAATTAGCCAATGATGTGCAACGGGTACAAGTTCAGTAGGAATATGCTTGATGAGTTCCTTTTCTACAGCAAGGGGAGTTGTTGCAGTTTTAGGAACCAGACCTATGCGGTGTGACACTCTAAAAACGTGTGTATCAACAGCCATTGCAGGTTGGTTATAAATAACAGATACGATAACGTTTGCAGTTTTTCTTCCAACTCCAGGTAAGGTCTGTAATTCTTCAATTGTACTAGGAATCTCTGAGTTGAAATTAGCCACTAATTTTTGTCCTAATCCAATTAAATGTTTGGCTTTATTATTGGGGTATGAAATAGAGCGAATGTATGAAAATACTTCTTCAAAAGAAGCATTCGCTAATATTTCAGGAGTTGGAAATCGCTCAAAGAGAGCAGGAGTGACCATATTTACCCGTTTGTCTGTACATTGAGCGGAGAGCACCACTGCTACCAACAATTCAAAAGGATTGTTGTAGTGAAGTTCAGTTTCAGCAACGGGAAAGTTTTGGGTAAAATAGTCTATTAATAAGCGATAACGTTCTTTCTTGAGCATAATGATTTTAAGATTGATAAATCAAAAATAGCTAGAAATAAAGTTATTACACTATGTGTATGCTGAAATACACCAGATATTTAGACAGAAATGGAGTAAAAGAACTAGCTTCCCGAGGAATTTCTCGGGAAATATCTTAAAATAAAAGCCATCATACCACGAGTTTAGACCGTAGTATGATGGCTTTCTGAGCTTTTCCTTGAATATGATAGAATAGTGTCTATACTGGTTGGGGAAGGATGTCGATAGCTTTTATCTAAACCTGCTTGTACATCAAGCATATCCAAATAAAATTCGAGCATTTCTGCATCGCTTATCAGAGCATCTTGAATTAAGATGTTCTCATCTTCCGTTGTTTCATTATAGACATAACGGATAATGTCATTCTGAGTAAAGGTTTGTATCATAACTTGGAGAATTTTTGCTCATCATTTTGCGTAGATTTATCAACGCATAGCGCATTCTCCCTAAAGCCGTATTGATACTAACGCCAGTGGCATCAGCAATCTCCTGAAAACTCATATCTTCGTAGTGACGCATTACGAGTACTTCTCGTTGTGAGTCAGGAAGGAGTTTAATCAAGCTTCTAAGATGACTGTGTGTTTCGTCTCTGATTTGGATATCCTCAATAGAGTCTTCCGCAAAATCGAGTGTATTGAACACACTGCTACCATCTTCAAAAACGACATTAGGATAGCGTTTCTCACGACGGAAATAATCAATCGCCATATTATGTGCGATTCTTAAAACCCACGGTAAGAATTTACCTTCATCATTATATCTTCCAGAACGTAATACGTCAATTGCCTTGATGAATGTATCTTGTAATAAATCCTCGGCTACGTAAGTGTCCTTTACGATTAAATAAATGGTAGTATAAACTTTTGATTTGTATCGGCGAACAAGGGTTTCAAAGGCGTGTTCGTCACTGAATTGAATATAGCGTGATACAAGTTCACTGTCGTTAACATGGATCTTTTCCATTGCGATAAATCTATTTAGTTAACGTAGAGCTTTATGCCATATTGTATCTCCTATTATTTTTTTGTTTAATTGAAACCAGTGTATTCTGTAGTTGTTTGATTGGTTGATTCAAAGATAATGGATGCAACATTAAATCCAAAAAAAATACTAAAACTTTTAACATCCATTAACGAATATTAACAAAGGTTTGTTCGTTTTATACGAATGGCCTTGTCTCTTCGAGCAGTTGGGTAATGAAAAAGTCCTTAGCTAATTCACTAAGGACTTTCTTATGTGTTGAATCTTATCTTCTTCCTCTAGAAGCTCTCACTCTTACAGATTTCATTCTGTTTTCGAGTTCTGCAATTACTCTAGCTGAGTTTTCCTTGCTTGCTTCATACGTTTCGTTTAACGATTTGTATGATGCTTGTATCTTATTGTAATCATCTAAAAGACGATTATATTTTACCGTCAATGTTTCAAAAGTTTCTTTGCTATCCTCTTGACATCTAACGTAGTCGTCGCTCTTCTTTTTGAACTGACTTTCTAAGCTAAAGCGGAAGCTGCTTAATTCAGCATTGTCCTGACGTTCTTTCAGAAGTTGGCTCTCCAAACGGTGAACTTGATCTTGATACGCAGCTATCTGTTTCGTGTCTGTACATCCTGTAAGCACAAGAACAATAGCAACTAAGAGAAAAGTAATGTTTTTTTTCATGGATTGTAACTGGGTTGATAGGTCAACTAATTGGAAATCAAAGATGATGCCAAAATGTTGTACGCAGTTTAATTACCTGATTATGATAATGGCGGATGATACGTTCCTACTAGTTACTAGTGAGGCTCGACAACAAACATACTCGTATTTTTTGAATGTTTAAAATGAAATGCCTCTTTTTTTCTGTTTTTAGCTAAAAAATCGTTGTTTTTTAGCTAAAAGACTTGGGTTCTCGATGTATTTAGTGTGTTCATTATCTGATTATTGACTTTTGGGGATATCTATTTTACCACAATTTCTAGCTTGGTATGGAGAGTAAGACAGAATAAGACTTTATAGCCTGTTGGGAAGATAGGCTTACTATAACTATAAGTAATGACAAATAAGAATTAGTAATTGGGATTATGTCTATTTCAGATGCAACTTTGTATTGTAAAAGTGTGTTGATTAAAAAATGATAATTCAAGCTGTTTCAAGGTATTAGATACAGCGATAAATGAATAAATCAGGGGATTTTTTAACTAAATATTCCAATCAATATAATTCTTTTAGTAGTTTTGTGAAACAATCTAGTTATTTTATAGACTATCTACATAGATAAGTTTTATTGATAGGTTGATTTGTACTTACTCATGGTAATTTAATTAAATGACTTCAAGGTATGTGATACAACGTACCTTTATATACTATTAGATATGCAAAGTTTTAGAACTGAACTCGAAAATCCACTTGTTGAAAAGGATATTATAGACTTAGCTAACAAGATTCAACTTTTCCGTGAAGGAAAAATTCATGATGAAAAATTCCGTAGTCTTCGTTTAGCTCGTGGAGTTTACGGACAACGCCAGCAAGGGGTGCAGATGGTACGTATTAAATTGCCTTACGGGAAAATGACCTTTAAGCAATGGAATCGTATTGCGGATATTTCTGACGAATACTCAATCGGAAATTTACACTTGACTACTCGTCAAGACGTTCAGGTTCACTTTGTATCGCTAGAGCGTACACCAGAATTATGGGCTAAATTAGAATTAGACGATATTACGTTGCGTGAAGCGTGTGGAAATACAGTTCGTAATGTGACGGCTTCTCCGACAGCAGGTATTGACCGTAAAGAAATTTTTGATGTGACTCCGTATGCGGATGCCGTATTTAGATATTTCTTACGTAACCCTATTTGTCAAGAAATGGGTCGTAAAATCAAAATGGCGTTTTCTAATACAGAAGAAGATACCGCTTTGGCATTCATTCATGACTTTGGGATGATTCCTAAAATTCAAGATGGAAAGCGTGGCTTTAAAGTAGTTATTGGTGGTGGACTTGGTGCTCAACCAATGATGGCTTATGTAGCGTATGAATTCTTAGAAGCAAATCAATTGATTCCATTTATTGAGGCGGGTTTAAGAGTATTTGACCGTCACGGAGAACGTAATTCTCGTCATAAAGCTCGTATGAAGTTCTTAATCCAAAAGATTGGCTTTGATACGTTGATGGGGTTAATTGCTGCAGAACGTAAAGCGTTGAAAAACCAAACAGTAGAAATTGAAACGGCTGGTTTTTCAGAGACTGAAATTGCAGATTATTTACCAACGTTAATTTCAGACGTAAAAGCTCCTGAAACAGAAGCATACCAAGATTGGTTGGCAACGAACACGTTCAGACAAAAACAATCGGGTTACTACGGTATCTACGTACGTGTTTTGAACGGAAATATTAGTTCTGAGACTACTCGCTCATTAACTTCTCAATTAGCTGGTTATGTGGCTAATGATGTGCGTGTGACTATTAACCAAGGCTTAATGTTCAAATTCGTAAAAGAAGAGAACTTAGCTTATGTTTATAATGTATTAAAAGCACACGGTTTAGCAGAAGCAGGAGCTAATTCGATTGCTAAAATTACGGCTTGTCCTGGAACAGATACCTGTAACTTAGCAATTGCAGATAGCACGAATATTACGTCTAAGTTAGAAGCTGTAATCATGGAAGATTTCCCTGATTTGATTCATAACAACGACATCAAAATCAAGATTTCAGGTTGTATGAACTCTTGTGGACAACATGGTATGGCTCATATCGGTTTCCACGGCTCTTCATTGAAAGCAGCTGATAAACGTGTGTTGCCTGCTTTACAAGTATTGTTAGGCGGTGGAGCATCAGGAGACGGTCTTGGACGTTCGGCTGATAAAGTAATTAAAGTACCAACTAAACGTGGGCCAGAGGTATTACGAGTGGTATTAAATAATTATGAAGAAAATGCCTTAGAAGGAGAATACTTCAATGCGTATTATCAACGTCAAGGTGAAAAATATTTCTACACGTTATTAAAGCCATTGGCTGACTTAACAACCTTGAAAGAAGACGATTTCATCGACTGGGGGGCTTCTGAACAATTTGCAACAGAAATTGGTGTAGGAGAGTGTGCTGGGGTAATGATTGACTTGGTGGCTACGCTTTTGTTTGAGTCTGACGAGAAAATGGAGTGGACGGAAATTGCTTTCGCTGAAAATCGTGTTGCTGATTCTATTTACCATGCGTATAGCGTATTTGTAAGTGCTGCTAAAGCGTTATTGTTAGATAAGAGCGTTACGGTATCAACTCAAAATGCTGTTATTACCAAGTTTGATGAAAACTTTGTGGCAACAGGTGATGTGAAGTTAGGTGATAAAACCTTTACCGAATTGGTATTACAAATCAATCAGTATGAGCCATCTGTCGAATTTGCTACTTCTTATATCGCAGAAGCAAAGGCATTTTTAGGATTAGCAAAAGCTTATAGAGAGCAGTCAGTAGAAGCGTAAATAATGGATTTATTGAAGAAATTCAAAGTCCCTCGTTTTGCTTGATTACATAAAGAAAAATTCTGTTAGGTGTGAAAGGGTAAAGAATCGTAATTTCTTTGGTCTTTCGCACCTTTTTTGACTCTTAATAGATAGGAGATATGACAAAATTAGCCAATTTCAAGGATTTAGAACCAAAGCCTAAATTGACCGTTGTGGGAGCAGGCCCAGGTGATCCAGAATTAATTACGTTGAAAGCAATAAAGGCATTAAAAGCGGCAGACGTAGTGTTGTACGATGCCCTTAGTGCAGATGAATTGTTGGATTATTGTAAAGAAGGTGCTGAAAAAATATATGTAGGAAAAAAACCTGGCGAAAGCCATTCGCAAGATGCTATCAATTTTATGATTGTGGAAAAAGCCTATATGTATGGTCATGTAGTACGATTGAAAGGGGGAGACCCTTTTATCTTTGGTCGTGGGATGGAAGAGCTTGAATATGCCAAGCAATTTGGTTTAGAAACTGCTTATATTCCCGGTATTTCGTCTTCCGTTGCTGCTGCTGGTTATGTAAATATTCCCTTGACTACTCGTGGAGTAAGCGAAAGTTTCTGGGTCATCACGGGGACTAAGACGGATGGAACAATATCCGACGATTTACGCATAGCTCTTCAAACCAAAGCAACTGTTGTTGTCTTGATGGGAATGAGTAAGCTTGCTGAAATTGCTCACATTAGCGAAGAAATGGGAAGAGGAGATTTACCTGTTGCTATTATCCAACATGGTACTACAGACAAGCAAAAAGTAGCTGTGGGGGTTGCTAAAAAAATAAAAGAGCTGGCAGTATGCAATAATTTATCAAATCCTGCCGTTATCGTACTTGGAGATGTGGTTAAGTACGCATCTATCAATCAAATTGAACTAAATATCTCTAATTCAGAGAGTCAGCAATAATTAAGTTAAAAATTTTTAGTGGTTAGGTAGTTAAAAAAGCTCAAAGATATTTCTATGAGCTTTTTTTGTTTTTGGGATGAATTCCAATGTTTCCTTCGGGCGTAAAACAAAGCTGTTCCTCTTCTATCAGTTGACGAATAATGCCTTGAAATGCCGTCTGGTCGTTAGGGTGCATTATTTGAAGAATCAACTGCGGGCTCATAGACCCATTTTCGAGTAAGCGTATCAGTTGTTGTTTTACACGCTCATGAGCCTGATTCTCCTGTAGTCCTTCTTTTTCGAGCCTTTTTTTCTTGATACAAATATCACAAACGCCACATTCGGTATCCGTTATTTCATCGAAGTAAGCTAGTAATAATTGAGTACGACATCGTTTTGTATGCGTTACATAATGCTGAACCGCTTGTATCTTTTGAAGATAAGCCTCTCGACGTTGCTTGATAATTTGCACTTGTAAGGGTAAACTAGCAGCATCGAAGCGAGGAGTCAAAAACGTGATTTGTGGTTTGTCGCTATGCTTGTCATAACTGAGTAGCTCCATTTTTTCCAGTTGCGACAACATGGTTTCGATTTCGGAAGGAGGAACTAAAAACGCTTTAGCCAATGCCGTTTCCGAAATATTAATAAAGGTCGAAAATAATTCGCCTCCATACATCCGCAAGACGAGTTTGATAAAACCATCGTATCGAGGATTGCGTAACTGAAAGTCATATAATTGTCGATTATCAACCCGTAACATCAACTTCGATTGGTGACTGAAATTATCAGAAAGGGAGATAAATCCCTCGATTTCAAGCATTTTAATGGCAAAGTATGTATCCGTTGGAGGTAAATTAAAACGACGTTGAAATTCGACCAAATCAAATTCAAAATTATTAAACTGCCCTGCTCCATTTGCCAGTTGATAAAAATTACCAAGGCATTGATATACTCGCCTAATTAAGTCGATAGGAGGAAAACTTTGGTCGGCATTTTTTTCCAAACTATCCAAATCAGGTTGATTGTAGAGAGCCACAGCAAAGGCTTTTTGTCCATCACGTCCTGCCCGACCAGCTTCTTGGTAATAGGCTTCAAGCGTATCAGGGAGGTCTAAGTGAACCACCAAACGTACGTCAGCCTTATCAATTCCCATCCCAAAGGCATTGGTGGCCACGATAACCCGTACCTGATTTTGAATCCATTGCTCTTGCCTTTTACTTCGCTCGCTAGCGTTTAGACCCGCATGATAGAAGGTAGCACGGATGTTATTTTTTACCAAAAAATCGGCTATTTCTTGTGTTCTTCTTCTATTACGAACATAGATGACGGCTGTACCCTGAATTTTCTGGAGCATTGCCAAAAGACGACGTTCTTTGTCTTCTTCTTTTAGGGTAGAATAAGACAAATTAGCCCGTGCGAAACTTTGTTGAAAGAGTTTCGGACTCTTCATTTCTAATTTTTCAAGAATATCGAGCTTTACTTCTTTGGTTGCTGTGGCCGTTAAAGCGATAAGGGGTACTTCGGGAAATAAAGCTCTAAACTCCGCAATTTTCAGATAAGGCGGACGAAAGTCGTAACCCCACTGGGAAATACAGTGAGCTTCGTCGATAGCGATTAAACAAACCTTCATTTGTTTGGCACGCTCAATGAATAATGCTGTTTGGAGACGTTCGGGCGAAACATATAGAAATTTCACATTTCCATAGATACAATTATCCAAGGCCGTATCAATCTGTTTTGGGTGCATCCCCGAAACGATAGCAATTGCTGG
>JALRIJ010000077.1 GCA_023255485.1 Flectobacillus sp. | reverse complement strand
GTACATACCGAATATGTAATCGGGATTGAATTTGCGGAAGAAATCGACTCAGAAGACCAACTTTCGGTAATGGGAAATCCTCAGTTATTAAAAGTTGCTTTTATTAATTTGATGGAAAATGGGTGTAAGTTTTCTCTAACCAATACTGTCAACGTATTTATCGGGTATAAAAATGGTATTTATCTACAGTTTAAAAATAAGGGAGTAGCGATTGATAAAAAAGACCAAAAAATGATATTTTTACCTTTCTTTCGCTCTAAAAATACCGCAGATACTAAAGGATATGGTATTGGACTCCCGCTGGCCGAACGCATTGTGAAGTTGCACAGAGGGAAGATTTCAGTAGAAGAATCGACTGTAGAGCAAACTATATTTAGAATTCAGTTTTCGGATGAAACAGCTGATTATTTATTAAGTACAAAAACAGAAGAGCATACTTAATACTAATGGATGGTAGATATAATGCCCTCGTTCTGAGTATTGTTTACCATTCAATACGCTAGATTCAAAATCCAAAATATCACTTACGCACTAACCAAATGTTTAAAACAACTACCAATCGAGATGCTCATAAGCGTCCTTTCATGAGTAAACATCAACTTGTATTTGTACTAATATCGCTATTGAGTACAGCGTTGCTATTTTCCTTAGGGTTGAATTTTCTTCAATGGAAACAGGGACAGCACGTAACTGAACATTTGAATGAATCCTTGATTCGTCAAGATTCTATTTTAGCCGTAAAATTAGAAGGTGATAAGGAGATTGCCCGTCTGAAACGTAAGTTAATTAGAAGACACAAACAAAGTATCAGACAGCAAACTCCTCCGACGATAGAAACGGCAGTTCCTGTTCGTCCTAAATGAAGGGCTTAATTTTCGATTTTTTGCGTCAATAAAGCCCCAACGCATCCAAGTAAGATTAAGCTGGCCAAAGCAGTTCGTAAAGAACTTATTTCAGAAATAAAACCAATCATGACAGGGCCAATTAAAAAGCCTGCAATACCAAGGGTTGAGATAGCTGCTAGAGCAACTCCTGAAGCCATAGTCTTAGAATGCCCAGCTTCACTATAAATTAAGGGAACAATTGTCGAAAGCCCTAATCCCGTTAGGCCAAAGCCTGCAACGACCACCCATTCTATCGAAAAGCCAAGTGCGATAGACATACCTACAACTACGAGTAAACAATTGATTAGTAGAGTTTTCTGTAGTCCTAATTTAGCCACAATCATATCGCCTAGAAAACGTCCAAAAACCATCATTACAGAAAAAGCGGTTGCTCCTGCTGTTGCAAATCCATTGGGTGAAGTCATCACTTGTTTGTAGTACAGTACCGACCAGTCTGCCATCGCTCCTTCGCTCAACATTCCACAAAAACAGATAATCCCAAGAATTAATAAGGCTTTATCAGGCACTGCGAATAAAGGGGCATTTTTATCAGATTTATGGTCATGTCTAATCAAAAATACGTTAACCGCACTTAATACGACGAGCATCAGTAAACCACAAATAGAAAGGTGAATAAAAGGACTAATGTGCCTTGCGGAAATATACCCCCCTAAAGCAAAGCCTGTCATAAAGCCAATACTGAATACCGCATGAAACGAAGACATAATACTTTTATGAATTATTTTTTCGACGTTTACGGCCTGAACATTCATGGAAATATTAAGCATATCACTACCAAAACCCAATAAAAAAAGTCCGATGACAAGTTGCCATATTTCACTCGAATAGCCTAATAAGGGTAATGCAACCAAGTAAAAGAAAGCTGACAAAAAGGTAACCTTTTTACTACCCAATTTATCAATAATGACTCCTGCCACGGGTAGAGCCGTCAGACTTCCCACAGGCATGGCAAACAAGACACTACCCAAAGCAGCGTCACTCAAATGGAGCATTCCTTTGACATCAGGAATGCGAGATGCCCAACTGGCAAAACTAATACCTGTCATAAAAAATAGGGCATTAGTAGCATGTCTTGCCTGAAAAGCATATTGTTTAAGGCGTATTGAGTAATCCATATATAAAAATGATTATGGTGATGAGAATAAATCGCTTTGGATATTATCAAGGATTTAGGGATTGATGTTTGAGCTAAATCCTTAATAGGTCGAAGCACTTTGTGGTATCTTATTAGGAACTCATCGTATATTATTGAGGTAGTAATAAGCCTTCTACTTCTTTCCACGAATATACTCGCTGATAACCTTCTAAGTGATAATTATGAGGGGCATCGAAAAGTAAAGGAGTTCCTTCAAACTTAACCAAATTCTTCTCGTGGTCGTCAATTAAGTAATCGGCTTTGATCATGTGCTTATGTCCGCAAAAAACCGTATGTTGCCAGCCAATCGTAGGAAAGTGCTCTTCTAACCATTCTAATTTTTCCGTTAGTGATTGAGGAAATTCTGTTGCTGCCGAAACAATGAATACTTCATAATGCTCTTGCAATTTCTTTACCACCTCTTGGGCACCTTCAAAGACAGGTAGGTGTCTGAACATCCCTTTTTCGTACAAACATGCTCTGATTTGCTTGTATTCCTCATAGTACTCGTGGAAGATAACAGGGTCTTTTAATTGCTCTTTTTGGTAGTTAGTATTTCTACGTTCGTTGGTGATTTCAATTAAACGGGTGGTGATGTCCGCTAAAACATCATCCATATCGATGGCTATTCGTTTCATGTTTTTTCGTTATTTTAAATTATTGAACAAATTTACCGCAAAAAAAACGCACATTTACAAGTATTTGTATTAAATTTGTGTAATAAAAACGTAAAAAACCGTACAAGTAAGTACAAGCTATGTTAAGAGAAGAACGCTTACAGGTAATTTTAAAGATGCTCGATTTGAATCAGCGAGTATCGTCGGTTGAATTGGCAGAAATGCTCAATGTATCGGACGATACGATTCGTAGAGATTTGAATGAATTAGCAGAAAATGGGCTTTTGAAAAAAGTACATGGCGGAGCGATTCCAAAATCGCCAACTAGCCCTTATAAGCTCACTGAGCGAGTAAATATTGCTCATGAAGAAAAGTTAGAATTAGCTCGAAAAGTGCAGGATTATTTCAAAGATGGTCAGGTAATTTTATTAGATAATGGCTCTACGAATATGGAAGTGGCTCGGCTGATGCGTCCTGATTTAAAAGCGACGGTTTTTACGACGAGTATTCCGATTGCTCAAATTCTCTGCGAACACCCCAATATTAATTTGTTTATTTTGGGAGGTCGAGTTTTTAAGGATGCTCAGAATACCTTTGGGACAGAAGTCATAGAACTATTGAGTAAAATCAGAGCGGATATTTGTATTCTTGGAATCTGTGGAGTGCACCAAGGTATCGGGATGACCATTCCAGATTGGGGTGAAGCAGTGGTAAAACGCAAAATGGTGGCTATCTCAAAGCAGGTAATCGCTTTGGTAACAAGTGATAAATTAAACACAGCAGAGAGCTATATCGTTTGTTCGTTCGACGAGCTGGACATGATGTTAGTCGATGATACCATTGATGCAGAACAACTTGCACGTTATAAAGAATTGGGTTTAACAATCGTATAAAGAAAATTCGCCTTGATAAAATGAATTTATCAAGGCGAATGATACGCTATTTATCTTTTCTCAAATCATCGCCACCGTCTTTACGTAATTTGCGGACAAGCATTTGGTTGAAAAGCTGTTCGGTTTTGTACAATTCAGATAATTGACGAGCACTAATTGCCTTCAAAAACTTCGCCTGATATTCTTTCTCTAAGTCTACCTCTTTTTGTTTTAGGTTAAGAATTTCTTTTAACCCTGCCAAGATACGTTCATCAGAACTCGTTAAATTACGGCTTTCAATCGTAATTTGACGGATACTTTTTCTGATTTCTCCTCGCTTGCTTTCAAACTCATTAAAAATAGTCCAAAACGTCTTTGCTTGCTCTTCAGAGAGGTTTAAGCGATTGGTAATGAGTCCGATTTTTGCCGCTTTAATGCGTTCTTTTCCTTTAGGAAGACCCATATTGGCGTCGTCCTGAGCTTTACAATCCGTACTAAAAAGCAAAGCAGTAGCTATGATAATGGAGATTATCGTTTTCATTTTTCTGTAAGTTTAAGTTAATTATTATGATGAAATTTTAAATTAATGTAGTTATGTACTCCGTGTACTCCGACCTATCTAACCACATAGATACAGTAGCAAATATAGCTTTGTTAAAAGTTGGTAATCAATAACTTATATTGACTATGTCTATATATGATTCTTAAAATAAATTTGTCTTCATTCTCACGTATTTACAAATAGAGACTGTTTTATCAAGAAGGATGTTGTTACATGTTTTCTGCTTCCTCATCGATGGTAAATTGAGTAACATCGATACTTTGGATAAGAGCGTTATCTGAGACATTGAGATTATTAATTAAATCTTCTTCTTTAGCATCTATTTGGCTGTTAAAATCAAGGTGTTCCTCCACATCTGCTTGAGGAATATTTTGTTGAATTAAAAACTCTACAATAGCTTCGTGTTGTACTCCTGCCAGTGGTTCTGCTGAAATCGTTTCTTGCTTTGGCATAAATGATAAATACCCTAAGATTGCGATAGCGGTTACGGCAGCTACGGAAGCGGCGGTACGTCTCCAAGACCAGGTTACAAACGAAATTGTTTCTTCTTCATTTTGTTCTATGGTCTGTTCTTGGATACGAGCAGTCAGTTCTTCAAAGTAGTTGTCTGGAACTTTGAAAGGGTGTACCTTAGGTAGCTCGTCTAGTTTGATTTTTCCATTCTTCATACAGTCCAATGTTTTATAGATAGGTTGTCGTATATGCTAATTACGGGTTCAATACGCTTATCTGTTATTTATTTTAGGTCAATTTACATCTTAGAGTGTGATACGAACGAAAGGTTTAATTTATAACCCAAAATCTTCTTGATTAGAGAGAAATTCTTCAATTTTTTTGATAGCAAGGTGATAAGAAGACTTTAAACCACCTACAGAAGTGCCTGTAATTTCTGAAATCTCTTCGTATTTCATATCATCAAAGTATTTCATATTAAAGACAAGGCGTTGTTTGTCGGGAAGACTTAGAAGTGCTTTTTGTAATTTTAGTTGGATTTCTTCACCAGAAATGGTAGAGGAGTCGTCGAGCTTGTTAGCGAGGTCTTCGCTAAGGTCATAATTAGGTAAGAAGAACCGACGTTTTTTTCGGCCGAGGAAACTAAGGCATTCGTTGGTAGCAATGCGGTATAGCCAAGTGAATAGTTGAGAGTCACCTTTAAAACTATCAAGTCCCTTCCAAGCCTTAATAAACGTTTCTTGCGTTAAATCATTCGCATCGTCATGGTCGATGACCATTTTACGAATATGCCAATAAACTCGTTGCTGATAGGTTTTTATCAGAACATTGAACGCATCGTTTCGGCTAGTTGGGTTTGAAAACTTTTCTAATAACTCTTTATCACTCATAGATTCCCATTAATGTCATTCTGAAAGCAGCTACCTCCTGTATAATTTTCATATAATTACTAAGATAGCTCCTTTCAGTCTGACAAAAAAGGGTTATCTCGAAAATTATGCGTTTTTACGAGCGATAGCTTTCAATGCTTTTTCAACGATTGAAGCTGCATTTAAACCATATTTTTCCATTAATTGAGCTGGTGTTCCTGATTCACCGAATGAATCATTTACAGCAACATATTCTAATGGCACATAGTGTTCTTGGATTAATAATTGTGCGATAGAGTCACCTAAACCACCGTTCATTTGGTGTTCTTCAGCAGAAACTGCACAACCTGTCTTCTTCACTGATGCTAAGATAGCTTCTGAGTCCAAAGGTTTAATCGTGTGGATATTAATAATTTCAGCATTGATACCTTGTTCTGCTAAAATTTCACCTGCTTGGATTGCTTCCCAAACTAAATGTCCTGTTGCAAAGATACTTACGTCTGTACCTTCGTTCATCATAACTGCTTTGCCGATGATAAATTCTTGATCTGGATCTGTAAATACAGGAATTACTGGACGACCAAAACGTAAATAAACTGGACCTTCAAATTCAGCTACTGCGATAGTTGCTGCTTTCGTTTGGTTATAGTCACAAGGGTTGATTACGGTCATGCCCGGAAGCATTTTCATCAAACCTAAGTCTTCTAAGATTTGGTGAGTAGCACCATCTTCTCCTAACGTTAAGCCTGCGTGAGAACAAGCGATTTTAACGTTTTTGTTAGAATATGCTACAGATTGACGAATTTGGTCATATACACGACCTGTACCAAAGTTAGCGAACGTTGTAGCGAAAGGAATTTTTCCACCGATTGTTAAACCAGCAGCAATACCAATCATGTTTGCTTCAGCAATACCTGTTTGGAAGAAACGCTCAGGGTTTTCTTTGATGAACGCATCTAATTTTAATGAGCCAATTAAGTCAGCACAAAGAGCGACAACATTAGGGTTTTTTTGACCCAATACTTGCATACCTGCTCCGAAACCAGAACGAGTATCTTTTTTTTCTGTGAATGTGTATTTTTTCATTTTATTATTTTTACTCGGTAGCAATGACCGAGACGAATATCTATGATAACTGGTATGAGAGTAAAGTAACTGTTCGAAATGAGTATCCGAATTAATAATCTCCCAATGTCTCAGGTAACTGAGCCAAAGCAGCTTCTAATTGCTCGTTGTTTGGAGCAACACCGTGCCATTTGTGAGAACCCATCATAAAGTCAACACCAGCACCCATTTCAGTTGTCATCAAAATCATGATTGGTTGTCCATTTCCAGACAGTTCACGAGCTTGGTTCAATACCGCTACTACGTCAGCCATGTCGTTACCGTTCATGGTGATAACTTTCCAACCGAATGCTTCGTATTTAGCACCTAAATCACGGTTGTTCATTACTTTTTCAGTAGGGCCATCAATTTGTTGACCGTTATAGTCAATTACGGCTACCAAGTTGTCCACTTTGTGGTGTGGAGCATACATTGCTGCTTCCCAAACTTGACCTTCGTTTTGCTCGCCATCTCCCATTAAAACGAAAACAAGGCTGTTATCTCCGTTTAATTTTTTAGCTTGAGCGGCACCAATTGCTACCGACATTCCTTGTCCTAACGAACCAGAAGCGATACGAATACCTTCTAGGTGTTCGTGTGTAGTTGGGTGTCCTTGTAAACGAGAATTTAATTTACGGAAAGTTGCTAATTCAGCTACTGGAAAGTATCCTGAACGTGCTAACACTGAGTAAAATACAGGAGAAATGTGACCATTTGATAAGAAGAATAAATCTTCTCCTGTTCCGTTCATATCAAAGATTTTGTTACCTGATTCATCAGATTTCAACGTCATTTGATCGAAATAAAGACCTACCAATAAGTCTGTACAACCCAAAGAACCTCCTGGGTGACCAGATTGACAAGCGTGTACTTGTCTTACGATGTCACGTCTTACTTGTGATGCAACTTTCTGTAATTCTGCGATTTCCATTAATTGATTGTTTTAATTTGCCCCCAACCCCATCGGGAGCTTTTATGAATGTATGTATTGAAGAATCCAATTGGCCGCTGTCCTAATGGTACAACCAGTAGATTCCCCCCTCGGGGGTTAGAGGGATGTAATAATTTGTTCTGTGTGATTTTTGGTATCGACTTTCTGAATAATGTCGCTAATAATTCCTGCTTCATCAATTAAAAAAGTAGTACGAGCAATGCCCATATAAGTTCGTCCATACATGGATTTTTCGACCCAAACACCATAAGCTTCTACCACCTGATGGTCTTCGTCTGAAAGTAGTGGGAAACCTAATCCATATTTTTCAATGAATTTTACATGGGCTTTCATGCCATCTGTACTTACTCCGATGACTTCATAACCTGCTGCTTGTAAGCGTGGTAAGTTTTCATTTAGGTTACAAGCCTGAGCCGTACAACCAGGGGTATTATCTTTTGGATAAAAATAGAGAACTACTTTTTTTCCTAGAAAGTCTGATAACTTAATGAGTTCTCCCTGTTGGTTTTTTTGCTCAAACGCTGGGGCTTTGTCTCCAATTTGTAATGCCATGGTTTATCTGTATAAAGACAAATCTTGTCCATTTGTCCATAATGATTCTAACTTATTTGCAAATATATAGAAAGAAACTTTATATAGAACTCTATAGAACAGTTATTTCTTCTTTCTATGCTTTTTTTTAGGTATTTCTACTTTCTTAGGACGAACAACCACAGGAGTTGCTTTTTCTATGGTGGTTTGATATGTAAAGGTATTCCCTTGATTATCTTCTACATCAATAGAAAGATTGCCTTCAAATACTTGATTTTCATTTTCTTTTAGTGACCAGATTAAATTTCGTTTATAATCATAATCCATGAGTACATATTGTCCATTAACTGTTGCTTTTACTCGTTTTAGCCCAGACAGATTGTCGTAGATTTTAAAAGAGAAACCATCTTTATTTTTCTTGACAAGGCTGATACGAGGAGGGATGCTATCTGTTAACAATGTAAAATTGCCTAATTTTTCAGTCGAAAACAAGACTGAATTATTTTGCCATTTGCTCGCTAAAAATTCTCGTTCTGTATTTAAAACACGATAAACAGACGTTTTTTCTGGAAAAAGAATCGCTTCTGTTGGTTTGAAGGTAATACTTACTTCTTTTCTCAGCGGAATATCTGCTTGTCCAATCGAAAAGTTCTTACCACTACTCAAGCCTGTCAGATATAGGGTGTCATAAATGGCTCTAGTATTACTAATAAATTGCAAACTTTCCGTTTTAACCTCATTGGTTTGATTCGGGAAACACGTTTTTAAGAAACTAAAAGGCTTCGTGATACCATCAATTGTAATGGTTTGTGGTAGTCCTTTGCGTAAATCCCAAAGATAAATAGCCGTATTTTGTTTGCTAAAAGTAATTGGAACAACGACAGATTCATTGTTAACGACCAATGTAGCCACCGAAGTTGGCGTTTTAAGATGCTGTGCTTTCAGGACTAACGTATTTTCTGCAATTTCATATCGTATGGTCAGGGGAGCCGCACTGATAGCCATTGTCGTATTGTAACTTTCCTTTTTACCGATAATCGTAAAATTAAGCGTAGCATTATTTTCATACGCATCCCAAATACGGATACTTACTTGATGCGTTTTCCCGTCTTCAATATGTAATTTTCCTTTAGAACGTGAGGAGCGATAAATCGGTAATTCTTCATTACCATCGTCTTGAAAGAGTTTTTGTACTCGTTTCCCTTGTAACTGCTCTATTCCAAAATCGTCGTGTACATTGATATCGTGAGAAACTTCTGAGGGAAACTGCTCTAAGTTCGAATAATACTGTTCTTGGCCATCAACCAATAGTTCGACACAGGTGAGCCCATTTGAATTTTGAGTTCCAGACATTTTATCGACTGCCAATAACTCTAACCCGATATCACCAATGGCATTGACATTACCGCCGAGTGTATAAGTACCGTCTTTTTGACGAACAGGATAGTAGGTTCTCATTGAAAAGTCGTTAGCGACTCTTGAGTTGATACTTAAGGGCTTAATTAAAAGTGATTGGAAAATAGGAGGGAGTTCGTCTTTAATTTCACTAAACCCAAAATTTAGAGGATTTAATATATTGTTTTTGGTATCTCTAATTTCAAAGTGTAAATGAGGACCACCTGAGCCACCTGTATTACCCGATATACCAATAATATCTCCCCGTTTTACTTTAAATTGGTCTATTTGTGGCTTGAGGGTAATTGTAAACGTTTGTTGTGCGATTCTGTTTTTACGAACGTATGCTCCTAAGGGTTCTCCAAAAGATTGTAAGTGACCGTACACGGTAACAAATCCATTGGGGTGAGTGACAAAAATAACATTGCCATAGCCTTTCGTTTGTACACGCACTTCCGAAACATAGCCATCTGCGGCACAGTAAACAGGTAATCCCTCTCGTCCTTGTGTTTTGATGTCAATACCTGCATGAAAATGATTAGGTCGTAAGTCTCCCATACCTCCAGCCAAATAATTTCGCTGATTGGGGTTTATCGGAAACTGAAAATATCCCAAAGGGTAACGTAATTGCTTTTGTTGTTGAGCAAAACTTAGCCATGCAAGACTATGAAACAATAAGATAAAAAGTCCTTTTTTCAATGATTTAAGAGGGGGTTTTAGGCAGAAGGTTTTAGGTAGTAGGTATTAAAAAGTCCAAAATTTATACCTTTGCATTACTACCTCATACCTACTACCTAAATAAGTTTATTTTATTTCAAAATTGATTAATTCTTGTCCTTCTAAGAAGCCAGTCAGACGGTCGCCTATAGCCACAGGTCCAACACCTGCAGGTGTACCTGTAAAAATTAAATCGCCTGTTTTTAAGGTAAAATATTTTGAAATTTCAGCGATGATTTCATCGAAATCCCAAAGCATCAGACTTGTATTTCCATTCTGACGAGTTTCTCCGTTGATTTGTAGAGAGAAATTTAAGTTTTTTAAGTCGGCAAATTGACTCTTAGGTAAGAAATTAGAGATGGGGGCAGAGCCATTGAATCCTTTTGCTTTTTCCCAAGGAAGTCCTTTCTCTTTCAACTTAGCCTGTAGGTCACGAGCGGTGAAATCAATTCCCAAACCAATTTCTTCATAATATTTATGAGCGAATTTAGGGCTGATATTCTTACCCATTTTATTGATTTTTAAAACTAACTCAATTTCGTAATGTACATCCGTCGAAAAGCTAGGTAAATAAAATGGTTCATTATCTCGTAATAGTGCCGTATCTGGTTTGATAAACACGACAGGTTCGGCAGGGCGTTCGTTTTGTAGTTCGGCAATATGGTCTGCATAATTTCGACCGATACACAATATTTTCATCTTATTTTCTTTCTACTAATTGATGTCTCGTTGAACCCTTATATTTGTTCTCAAAAGCCATAAATTGGTAAGTAATATATTTCTTTGAATAAAAATTGCTACAAAAATACGTTTAAATCAAAGAAATGTAGAACCTTTTTATGATTTTTACGTCAGAAGAACCGAGAATGAGGAGAATCATCGGGCTTAGGAATACATTTGTCAAATCATTTAATTTAAAACAACACATACAATGAAAAGAGGAATTTTATATGGAGCAATGTTACTATCGCTTGTTTGGGCTTGTACTTCTGTTCCATTAACAGGTCGTCGTCAATTATTATTGGTATCCGATTCTGACATGCACAGTATGGCCTTGACAAGTTATAAGCAGTTTTTAGATACGAATAAAGTAGTATCTGCTACAACAACTCAAGCCGCTATGGTAAAAAGAGTAGGGGATAGAATTGCAAAAGCTGCTCAACGTTATTTTGAACAAACGGGTAATCCTAATTACTTAGATGGGTATCAGTGGCAAACCGAATTAGTGGAGAGTAAAGAAGTAAATGCATGGTGTATGCCTGGCGGGAAAATGGTTGTTTATACAGGTATTCTTCCTGTAACACAGAACGAGACAGGATTAGCTGTAGTGATGGGGCATGAGGTTTCTCATGCGATTGCTAAGCATGGTGCTGAGCGTATGAGTCAAGGAATGGTAGCAGAAGGGCTTCTGGCAGCAGGTCAAGCAGGTTTAGGTATTGCAATGGCAAATAAACCTGGGGCAACTCAAACACTTTGGAACACCGTTTTTGGGGTGGCAGCACCAGCAGCAGCTCAATTAGGCTTACTAGCACATGGACGTAACCAAGAATCAGAAGCAGATCATTTAGGATTAATCTTTATGTCGATGGCAGGCTATGACCCTAAAGAAGCCGTGAATTTCTGGGGAAGAATGGCTGCTTTGTCTAAAGGATCAAAGACTCCAATCTTTTTGTCATCACACCCTTCTGATACACAACGCATAGCAGACATTCAAAAGCTAATGCCAGAAGCACTTAAATATTACCAAGTAACATCTACGACTCCAACCACTACATCGGGTTCTAAGAAGTATTAGTTTTTGGATTGAATCTGAACCAAAAAATCCCTGCAACCATCTTTTGTTTGCAGGGATTTTGTTTTATGGTAATGAAATCGTACTCGTGTTGGCTGATAAACTTCCTCTCAGAATTATTTTTTTGGCTTGCTTTATTCCAGATTGAGCGTCAATGACATGGCCTGACTTGATAATGACGGTATCATTGGAAGTTGGAGTTCGATTGCACATCCATGAAGTTGGATTATCCCAATCACCTGATTGCTTTGAGATAACATAATTACATGTGTTTAATTTCCATAATTCTACTCCATGAGAGTCATCGTACGAACTGAAATAAAATGCACCATCCATACTAATCATTTTGGAAAATAACTCCCTACTTTGTAAATAGGTAGTATAATTTAAACCATTCATGTTTAAGATAGTCGTGTTGAGTGAACGATAATCATAATACTTGAAATATAAGCTGTCATCTAATGTGAGCCACTGAAATGATCCTCTATCAGGGAATGGAATAACCTGTAATTTAACGGTTGAATCGTTTTTTATTGCCCATAATTCCGAATCAGTTGAAGTGTATGAGGATAAACTAAATAAATAATAAGTCGTATTATTTATACCACCGATTTGATAATAACCGTCAGTGGTTTTTGAGTTCTCATTTAGCAATTTTGTCCCACTCGTTGACCCATCACTTTCCCATAAATGGTAGTAATATTTAGAAGCTTGAGCGTTCCAACTTCTGACGCTAAAATACAGTTTTTGGTTAACTTCTGTTAAAAATAGATTACTGTTACTGGATAGTCCTAGCGAATCAGCAGTTTGAGTAAAGCCGAAATCTTTCACAATTTGCGTTCCAATTTCAGTTCCATCGGATACGAAAAGAGCT
>JALRIJ010000076.1 GCA_023255485.1 Flectobacillus sp. | reverse complement strand
GAATAAAATTACGATTGTCGATTATAAAACGGGTTCAAAATCGAATAGCCATAAAACCCAAGTTCGTCAATATATGGACATTTACCGAGACATGGGTTATGCGGAGGTAAAAGGGGTTTTGTTGTATGTGGAAAGTACTGAAGATGCCGTTGTTTATATTAACTAATTTTACGATTACTTAGTTACAGGAAGATAGTTAATCAGCAACTATCTTCCTGTAGGTTTATGACCACCTCCTACACTAATTCCAAGGCACTATCGGCATGATAAACTTTTTCAAAACGCATCAAAATACGGGTAAATAACTCTTTTAATGAGATACCTTGATTTTGTGCAATAAAAGGTAAAAAGCTATTTGTATCTAAATTGGGCATGGTATTGATGTCCAAGATATAAATGACTCCTTCATGTACTCGAATATCGGTTCGAGACATTCCTCTTAGATTTAAAGCTTTATGGAGTCGCAATACTGTTGCTTGCATTTCTTGAATTAAAGAAGACTCCATGTCTGGGTTTAGTACCTTCTCTGTACGGCCATAATGTTGACCCGCAATGTAAATCTCACGGTCATCGTCAGGTTTAATTTCTAGCGGTTGCAAACACATATAATCAGAAGCATCTTCGTTTGGAATTACCCCCACCGTAAATTCTCTTCCTGTAATATAAGGCTGAATAATCAAGTCATCTCGTTCCATTAACTCCTGATACGGGATATTATCCGCATCAAAAACCATCATATTGAGGTGTAAACTTCCAAAGCGAGGTTTTACGATATAGCGTTTTGCTCCAAAACTTGCTACTTCACTCAAAGGAATAATAGCAGGTGTATTCGCTCCAATTTGATTGCAAAATTCGGGAAGTGTAAATTTATCTTTGGCAATTAGCTGAGCTTCGTATCGGCTGGCCGTATGCGGAATATGATGAGCATCTAGCCAACGAGCAATGTCGTGTTGTCCTGCTTCTCCAAAACCATAACACACATTAAAGACCATGTCAAACTGGCGAAGGAAATCGGCAAACTCCTCAGAGAAGCCTACAAAATGGGTAATGTAGGGATAATAATTTTCGGGAGTAGATTCCAAAAAATGGACTACTGTACGAGCAAAAATATTTTCTTTCCACGGAGTGAAAGTAGAATCAGAATATAAGTAAATTAACTTCTTTTGTGTCATCGACGTAAACGATTGATAAAGTTTTTGTGCGATAAAATTAATTCGCCCAAATCGTTTTTAATTAAAAACTAAATTATCTAACTATTATTTAATGATGAGCTAAAAGTCAGTTGGTTAACATTGTCATAATAAAGACAATGCCGCTTCTATGAACCATGAGGTAAAAAGTAGGAGGAGGTTATTTACTTGCATCCCTGCATTATTTTTACTTTCTTTGAATATGGAAAATAATACGCATTTAAAGAAGGAATTAAGCCTTACTGATGCCACTATGTTGGTGATTGGTTCAATGATTGGCTCTGGCATTTTTATCGTTTCAGCAGACGTAAGTAGAAATCTTGGTTCACCAGGGTACTTACTACTAACATGGATTATCACAGGAGTCGTAACCCTTATTTCGGCCTTGGCCTATGGCGAATTGGCGGGAATGATGCCCAAAGCTGGCGGTCAGTACGTTTACCTTCGTGAAGCCTACAATCCCCTAGTAGGTTTTCTCTTTGGTTGGACAACCTTTCTAGTTATTGAAACGGGTACGATTGCCGCTGTTGCTGTGGCTTTTGCCAAATACACAGGCGTTTTACTACCCGATTTCATTGGAACGGAGGCCAAACATTCATTTCTTTTCTTCAATACTCAACAAGTACTAGCCGTTGCTCTTATTTGTCTATTAACGTTCATTAATATTCGAGGGGTTAAATCAGCGAAATTTGTACAGTTTATTTTTACAAGTACTAAAATTATAGCTCTGCTAGGTTTGGCTATCATTGGTATTATTGTCGGAATGAACCCCGAAAAAGGCGTTTGGGCAATTAATTCAATTGATTTTTGGAGTCCCGTTTCAATGGTTTGGAAAGACGGTAAAATTATGGATTACCAATACCTTTCGGTTGGTGACCTCAAACTTTGGTCTATTGTAGGCTTAGCATTAATCGGTCCTTTGTTCTCGTCTTCGGCTTGGAATAACGTCACCTTTACGGCAGGCGAGATGAAAAACCCTAAAAAAGATATTCCTTTGAGTCTATTTTATGGTACCTTGGCGGTGAGTGCCTTGTATATTTTAGCCAACATTGCTTATTTGATGTTATTGCCTTTGCAAGGACATCCCAATGCGACGGATACGCTTTCGAGAGGTATTATGTTTGCCACCAACGACCGAGTAGCCACGGCAGCGGCTGAAATCATTTTTGGTAAACCTGCGGCCATTATCATGGCGGTATTCATTATGATTTCGACCTTTGGTTGTAATAATGGTATCATTCTTACAGGGGCCAGAGTGTATTATGCCATGGCAAAAGATAAACTCTTTTTCTCAAAAGCAAGCGAGCTAAACGAGAAAGGTGTGCCTAAATTCTCACTCATTATTCAATGTGTTTGGGCTAGTCTTTTATGCTTATCAGGTACTTACGGCGATTTACTCGATTACACCGTTTTCTCCATTTTGATTTTTTATATTCTAACGATTTTTGCTGTTTTTATTTTACGAAAAAAACAACCTGATACTTCTCGTCCTTACAAAGCATTTGGTTACCCATTCGTTCCTGCTTTATACCTAATCTTCGCTGTAGCGTTGTGTGTTGACTTATTAATTTATAAGCCAATACCGTCGTGGGCAGGTGTTGGTATTATCGTCCTTGGTATTCCGATTTATTACCTTTGGAAAGGCAAAAAACAAGCGTAAATAGGTAAAATGATAAATTTTGAATGATGGATTTTGGATTAGTATGGTATAGAGAATAGCAGTAATGATTACTTTATAGCTAGTGAATTAAATCTAACATTTAAAATCCAACATTGTTACTCATTAGTTCCACATTTTTTAACAGCATTTACAGATGTCAACAATAAAAGTAGCCTTCATTACAGGAGGAACAAAAGGAATCGGTTATGGTATTGCCGAGGTATTAATTAAAGAAGGTATTCGAGTTGCCTTCACGGGACGTTCAGAAGAAGCAGTAAAAGTGGCTGAACAAGCATTGAACACCTTAAAAGAGGGGTTTGCTTTGGGCTTTGTTGCCGATGTTCGCAATTTAAGCTCTCAGGAAAATGCAGTAAAGCAAGTAGTGACTCAGTGGGAACGTATCGACTATGTAATTGCCAATGCAGGCGTGGGGCATTTTGCACCTATTCAAGAACTTACTGTGGAACAATGGCAAGAAACTATCGACGTAAACCTTACGGGTGTCTTTAATACAACCAAAGCAACCTTGGCTTCTTTGCAGGCAAGTAAAGGCTATTTTATCTCCATTTCGAGTTTGGCAGGAACAAATTTCTTTCCCAAAGGTGCTGCATACAATGCGAGTAAATTTGGCTTAGTAGGCTTCACTCAGGCTATCATGATGGATTTACGCAACGAGGGTATCAAAGTAACAACCATTATGCCAGGTTCGGTAGCCACTTACTTCAATGGACATATTCCCAATGAAGCCGACGCATGGAAAATTCAACCCGAAGACATTGGGCAAATGGTAGCTGACCTCATTAAGATGCCAGCAAGAACACTTCCAAGTAAAATAGAAGTACGTCCAACGTCTCCTAAATAAGTATTTTTTATACCACAGCGATTTTCAAGGTTTTCTTTGGGTTAATCACTGTGGTATAATACAGCCATTTTCTTTATGACTAATTTGTGTTATTGTGGATCATCCACTGATTTTTCTACTTGTTGCCAACCCTTCATTCAAGGAACTAAAAAAGCACCAACTGCCCTCGCTTTAATGAAATCGAGGTATGCTGCCTATTGTGTTAATGCCAGTGATTACTTAATTGCTAGTACCCACAGTTCACAACGCCACCAATACGACAAAGCCGATTTGGAAGCATGGGCAACTGAAAGTATGTGGCAAAAACTAGAAATACTCAGTACTAAAGACGGACAAGAAAACGATATAAAGGGCGAAGTAATCTTCAAAGCCTATTACCTAGACGCTCAAAAACAAGCCCATATCCACCACGAGCATTCGCAATTTGTCAAAGAAAACGACACATGGTTTTTCCATTCTGGAAAAATAGTTAAACCAACTATCCCCAATCGTAACGATGCTTGCCCTTGTGGGAGTGGTAAAAAATATAAAAAGTGTTGTGGTAGGTGAGGTTGCTAGGAGTAATATTGCATCGGTATAATAAAAAGAGTAGGTTTTGGCCTGCTCTTTTTACATTTTAAGGATTTAAGCTTCTTTACTTGCGTTCGCAAAGCCTCAGACAATGCCAGAATAGAAAATTATAGGTCACATATTATCTTTTTAAACGGAATCGAAGTATTTTTGTAAATTAGTTAGCAAGTCTCGACTTGACAACCAACAGATATTGAAAACAGATAAAACAACGATACGTGAAAAACATTCGTAACTTTTGCATTATTGCACATATTGACCACGGAAAAAGTACCCTTGCTGACCGTCTGATTGAGTTTACTAACACGGTACAAAAACGTGATATGCAGGCTCAACTTTTGGACGACATGGACTTGGAGCGTGAGCGTGGAATCACGATTAAGTCGCACGCTATTCAGATGAATTATCCTTCTAATGGAGAGATTTATACTTTTAATTTGATTGATACGCCTGGACACGTGGACTTTTCTTACGAGGTTTCTCGTTCGATTGCTGCTTGTGAAGGAGCTTTGTTGATTGTAGATGCTTCGCAGGGTATTGAGGCTCAAACGATTTCAAACTTGTTCTTGGCCTTAAATCATGATTTGGTTATCATCCCTGTCTTGAATAAAATTGACCTTCCTGGGGCGATGCCTGAAGAAGTGAAAGATCAAGTAGTGGATTTGTTGGGTTGTGACCGTGATGAAATTATCCATGCTTCGGGTAAAGAAGGAATTGGTATCAAGGATATTTTGGATGCCATCGTAGAGCGTATCCCTGCCCCTAAAGGTGATCCAGATGGAGAATTACAGGCCTTAATCTTTGACTCCGTTTATAATTCATACAGAGGAATTGAGGTTATTTTCCGTGTGAAAAACGGAACGATTAAAAAAGGCGATAAAGTGAAATTCGTAGCAACAGGTAAAGAATACTTTGCTGACGAAATTGGTACACTTCGTTTGGAACAAGAACCTCAGAAATCAATTTCTGCTGGAGATGTTGGTTACTTGATTTCAGGTATTAAAGAAGCGAAGGAAGTAAAAGTAGGGGATACCATCACCCACAAAGACCGTCCTTGTTCGGATATTATTCACGGTTTTGAAGAAGTAAAACCAATGGTCTTTGCAGGGATTTATCCTGTGGACACTACGGAATTTGAAGACCTTCGTGATGCCATGGAGAAACTTCAATTGAACGATGCGTCACTTGTTTGGGAACCAGAAACTTCTGCCGCTTTAGGCTTTGGTTTCCGTTGTGGTTTCTTGGGTATGTTGCACATGGAAATTGTACAGGAACGTTTGGAACGTGAATTTAACATGACGGTT
This sequence comes from Flectobacillus sp., assembly GCA_023255485.1. GTDB lineage: Bacteria > Bacteroidota > Bacteroidia > Cytophagales > Spirosomataceae > JALRIJ01. Next base: position 7,270 of record JALRIJ010000076.1, on the reverse strand, counting down.
ATCACTACGGTGCCATCGGTGAAATTCAAAGTGAATACCACTCGTGACGGTGAAATCTGGGTTTCAGCTCCTTCTGAATTACCTGATATTAATTTGATTGACTCAATCGAAGAACCATTTATCAAGGCTCAAATCATTACGAAGTCTGATTATGTTGGGGGTATCATGAAGCTTTGTATGGATAAGCGTGGTATCTTGAAAAATCAAATTTACTTAACTTCTGACCGTGTTGAATTACAGTTTGACATGCCTCTTTCGGAAGTAGTATTTGATTTCTTCGATAAGCTAAAAACGATTTCTCGTGGTTATGCGTCCCTTGATTATGAATACAAAGGCTACGAAGAAAGCTACATGGTGAAACTAGACGTGATGTTGAACGGTGAAGCAGTAGATGCTCTTTCTGCTATCGTACACCGTGAAAAAGCATACGAATGGGGTAAGCGTCTGTGTGAAAAATTACGTGAATTATTGCCACGTCAACAATTTGACATTGCCATTCAGGCGGCTATCGGACAAAAAATCATTGCTCGTGAAACGGTAAAAGCTCTACGTAAAGACGTAACCGCAAAATGTTATGGTGGTGACATCTCTCGTAAACGTAAGTTATTGGAGAAACAGAAAAAAGGTAAAAAACGTATGCGTCAAGTCGGAAACGTAGAAATTCCTCAAGAAGCATTTATGGCAGTCTTGAAACTTGACTAACAATAAGAAAATCCAGTTTGAGCAATCAGGCTGGATTTTTGTTTTACCTCCGACGTATTTAACTACATAGGCATATAGAAAACATAGACTTGTATCTTCTGTCAATGGTTGGATAAATGCACTATGCCTTACTACGTGAGTACTTGTGCAAAAGTAGTTGATCTTTATTCTTGTGGTAAAGGGTTAATAGCTAGTAGATTAAATCCAAAAGTTAAAGTTCATCATTTTACATCACTACTTATACACTCCTCCCCCTATAACAAACTAGGCTCTCTTCAGTAACTTTATCAAAACAGAAGTGCTATTTATTTTTCACGAAGAACACGTAATTTCTATAGGAATCTGTATTTTTGTAAAAAGACAACATAATAAATCTAAATCAATATATGTCAGTAAATCACCCTACCAAGTTTTTAATGTTTCCATGGAGTTTTGCCGCCATTACTGTTCTAATTCTCATTTCTGTTTTTGAACCGAAATGGGCATCCGAAAACTGGAACTGGCTTGCGTTAATCCTCATTGTGCCTGCTGCGATTCTTGAAAACTTAAAATCAGGATATTCGTCTATTACCATGATGTATGCCAAAATTTTATACACGTGTTTAACCTTCTTTATTGTTGGGGCAGGTTTAGGTATTTGGGTTTATTGCAATAATTACACAGAACACCATATTGCGATTCCTGGCTACAGCTTTGGTTTAGCAGGAATTATCATATTAATCGACTTAGCCAACATTTTCAGTATGCTCAAAGCAGCGAAACGAGAAGGGTTCTTTTTGGGAGATGATTAAAAATACGCTTATCCAATATAAATACAGTAAGAGGAGCATTTCAGAAGATTTGCTCCTTTTTTATGAGTTCACGTGTTTTTACCCGTGCAGAAAGTATTTTGGGTAAACGGGTTTTAACCCGTTTCGGGAATAATTAAACTTAGAACGGGTTAAAAACCCGTTCACCCAAACCTATTTTCCCATATTTTTTCTTAAATTTAAGACTATAAATTCAGTTCCTACACTTAAAAAATAGCTCTAAGCAAATGAGTTCCAAAACGGAGTATATCTTGAATAATCCTGTAAAAATAGGAATTTGCAAGTTTTGGGAGGAGTACCCGTTTGCATGGGTAAGATGATAGTTAAACGGGGTAAAACTTGGTATAGTGGTATTGAAACGGGTTAAACCCGTTTACCCGTAAACCCCTTCTACATCCATTCAACCATTCGGGTAACCGTCCATTGAAATTTGACTACTCGAACTAAAAATTCCCTCTACATTTACATCAGAATATAACAAACTAAATTCGTTTTAGCGATGAATAATAAACTTTTTAGAATCCCTTCGAAAGCAGTTTTAGGCGGTGTATGTGCTGGTCTAGCTGAATATTTTAATACCGATGCGGCATTGATTCGTGTCATTTTAGTGCTTATTACTTTCTTTTCACATGGGTTCCTCTTTTGGGCTTATGTCATTGCATGGATAGCTCTTCCTGTCAAAAATGTCTGGGATACTAATAGCAATACAGCGTATAATGAACCAACTTATAACTCCCCTTTTGGCGAAATGAAAACTGAATCAAACAAAATTAAAGGTGCTGTCCTAATTGGATTAGGCTTATTATTTTTATTAAACGAGTGGCTTCCCAACTTTGACTTTGGTAAGTTTTGGCCACTATTATTGATTGGAGCAGGTGGCTACATTATTTTTAAAGACAAGCTTCGTCAATCTTAATCTGTTCTTAACTCAACCTTCGTTTATCATGAACTCTAAAAACGCATTTGCAGGTGGTCTGCTGATTTTTATCGGATTTCTTTTTTTAGGAATGGAATTCAATTGGTTTCATGTTGACTGGCATTTTATCAGTCGTCTGTGGCCTTTGTTACTTGTCTATTGGGGAGCAAATAAATACTTCGGAAAGTCGAACGAAACAACTTCTATCATTACGGTTATCTTGCTTTGTTTAGCCTTATCGTTTACTTTTTTTCATAGTTGTAAAAACCGTGTGAATGACAAAATCGAATGGTTTGACCATGACGATGAGGACGAGGAGAAATCCTTTGGAGATATAAAACCAGAGGAGGATAATGAAGACAGGAAGGAGATTTTTACTTCTCAAAAAATTGTAGAAGAAATGAATCCTGCTATCAAGAAAGCAACCTTCAATTTTGAAGGAGGGGCTGCTAAATTTGAAATCAACGGCTCTAGTAATGAATTGGTAGAAGCCAATGCGGATTTAAACTTTGGAAAAATCGCTCTTAAAAAAGTAGGAGAGGGAGATAATCCTCTGGTGAACTTCTCATTGAGTGGCAAGAAAAATAATATCGAACTTGATTCGGACAATGCGAGCAATAAGGTGAGTGTAAAACTGAATCCAACCGTTTTGTGGAACATGAATTTTGAGTTTGGAGCAGGAAAAGCAGACTTCGATTTAAGTCCTTATAAAGTTGAAAAACTAAAAGTGACAACGGGTGTAACAGAAACCGATATTAAATTGGGCGACAAAGTAAAAGACCTCAATGTAGAAGTAGAATCTGGTTTGACTTCTATCGAATTTCAAGTTCCTGAAAAGTCGGGTTGCCGTATCAAAATTGATGGAGGGTTAAATAACAAACACTTTGAAGAATTTGTGAAGGTAGGAGATTACTGGGAAACTCCTAATTATGCCAAGGCTAGCAATAAAATCAACATTACTTTTAGCGGAGGTTTGCAAGAATTATCTGTAAAACGTTACGAATAAATCAAGCAAAAGTCTGAATTAGGCCTGATTTTTATCATGTTTAAAAATGACATCCCGTTCTAATTTTGAAAAAAAGCTAGAAGATGTCACAACTCATTCAAAAATATAACGTTCCAGGCCCTCGCTATACGAGCTATCCTACTGTTCCTTTTTGGGATAACAATACTTACAGTGAGGACGCATGGCTCAACTCATTACAAAATACCTTCCGTCAGACCGACACGACGGAAGGTATTAGTTTATATATCCACCTCCCTTACTGCGAAAGCCTCTGTACCTTCTGTGGTTGTAATAAACGCATCACTAAAAATCACGAGGTCGAAGCTGTCTATATCAAGGCTGTCTTGAAAGAATGGAAACTTTATCGGGCTCTTTTCTCAGAACAACCTCGTATTGCTGAAATTCACTTAGGCGGAGGAACGCCTAGTTTCTTTGCTCCTCAGATGCTTCAAATGCTGATTGAAGGCATTTTAGAAGATGCTACTTTTGCCGATACCATCGAATTTGGCTTTGAAGGACATCCCAATAATACTTCTTACGAACACCTACAAACCTTATATAATTTGGGCTTCCGTCGGGTGAGTTTTGGGGTACAAGATTATGACCCCATTGTTCAAAAGGCCATTCACCGTATTCAACCTTTTGCCCATGTAAAACAGGTGACAGAATGGAGTAGAGCCATTGGTTATGAGTCGATTAGCCATGATTTAGTCTTTGGCTTACCTTTCCAAACCTTAGCAGGAATTGAGGATACCATTTTGAAAACCATTGAGTTGCGTCCTGACCGTATCGCATTTTATAGTTATGCTCACGTACCTTGGATAAAAGGAAATGGGCAACGTGGGTTTAGAGATGAAGACCTTCCTGTGGCAACGCTCAAGCGTGAATTATATGAAAAAGGACGTGCCTTGTTTGAAAAGCATGGCTATGTAGAAATCGGAATGGATCACTTTGCCTTACCTTCAGATTCGCTTTATAAAGCCATGGAAACGGGGAAACTGAACCGTAATTTTATGGGTTATACCACAACGCAGTCAAAGGTTTTGTTAGGCTTAGGGGTTTCTTCAATTAGCGATGTGTGGACGGCTTTTTCTCAAAATGTAAAAGATATTGATACCTATCAAGAAATGCTTGGCAACGGACAGTTTCCTTTACACCGAGGACATATTCTTACCGAGGAGGATATTGCTATCCGTCAGCAGATTTTGAATATTATTTGTCGTTTTGAAACCGCTTGGAATGAAACGCTTTTTCCTTTAGAAGAAAGCTATGCGTTGAACGAACGTTTGGCTACTTTTATAGAAGATAAACTAATAGAACTGTCTGATAATAAGTTAGTTGTTTTGCCAGAAGGACGACCTTTTGTACGGAATATTTGCATGGCTTTCGATAAGCGAATGCTGGCTTCGGAGACGACACAACGCCTATTTTCCCAAACGGTTTAGATAAAAGCATGGGATGGATTGAGAAGTATTGCTTATTTTTGTGAAAAAATCCATCCCATAGCATCATGTATAAACTGCTGATTAGACCCCTTCTTTTTCAATTAACAGCCGAAAAAGCTCACTATACGACTTTTAGCATCGTTCGTTTTTTATTCAAACTTCCTTTTGTTCCTGCTATTTTCAAAGCGATTTATGGCTACGAGCATCCTTCTTTAGCTCGTACTGTTTTTGGATTGACCTTCAAAAACCCCGTTGGATTGGCGGCAGGGTTTGATAAAAATGCTGTGTTAGTGGATGAACTTGCAGCCATGGGTTTTGGCTTTGTCGAAATCGGAACGCTTACCCCTAAAGCACAGCCAGGGAATGATCAACCTCGTTTGTTTCGTTTAAAAGAAGACCAAGCCATTATTAACCGTATGGGTTTCAACAACGACGGCGTAAAAGATGCTGTAGAACGCTTGAAACAACGAAATAGTAACGTGTTAATCGGTGGCAATATCGGTAAGAACAAGGTGACTCCTAACGAGAATGCCGTGGACGATTACATGATTTGTTTTAATGAACTCTTCGATGTTGTTGATTATTTTGTGGTGAATGTAAGCTCGCCGAATACGCCTAATTTACGTGCTTTGCAGGAAAAAGAACCGTTAAAACAACTCTTGCAAACCTTGCAAGATGCCAACATGGCACGTCCTACACAGAAACCCATCCTATTAAAAATTGCTCCAGATTTGACCGATTCGCAGTTAGACGATATTATCGAAATTGTTCAGGAAACAAAAATTGCAGGCGTAATTGCAACCAATACGACGATTTCGAGAGAAGGTCTATTGTCTGACCCTAGTTTAGTGGCGGAAATGGGCGGTTTAAGTGGTAAGCCCGTCAGAGAGCGTTCAACCGAAGTGATTCGTTATTTGTCAACTAAATCTAATCAATCATTCCCAATTATTGGTGTAGGAGGAATTCACTCACCTGCCGATGCTATTGAGAAATTGAAAGCAGGGGCAAGCTTAATTCAACTTTATACAGGCTTTATCTATGAAGGACCAAGTCTTGTTGGAGATATTAACAAGGCGTTGGTGAAATAAATGATTAATTAATGCGTAATGCTTAATGTTGGTAATTAAGGGATTCATTCAAAATTCATTATCCCAAATCCCTAAAATGTCACTGACTCAAAAAAACGACCACTCACATATAGGATGATGATTTATTCAACTTATTTCTATAAATTCATAACATCTTACCTCCAAAATATGAGATATAGCTTATATTTCATGCTAGCAATGAGCTTCTTTCTGGGCTCTCCTATATGGGCTCAGAAGGAAGTTATCATTACCCGTTCGAGTGACATGTTGAAGCTTTCCAAAGCCTGTACGTATTGGGAAGATACAACGACAAAACAGACCTTTAGTGACATCATTAACCATCATATTTTAACTAAATTCAAACCATCTCATCAAGATTATATCAATTTTGGGGTTACGGCTTCTGCCTATTGGTTGCATTTGAAAATCCGCAATGAAACTCCGAATAGTGTCTTCCTGAAGATTGATAATACTTCGCTCCATGAGTTAGATGTGTACGAGTATAATGCAAAAGGCCTACTTAAAAAACATACCTCAGGGGATATGATGCCCTTTTCAAAGCGTGAATTCAAGAGTGTAGATTACTTGTATCGTCTTACTATCCCTACTCACACATCTGGAAATGTCTTAATTCGTATGCGTCATCTACAGGGAACGCATTTGGGTATCTTTGCAGGAACGTTAGAACCAACTATCAGCGAGCAACATGAAAAAGACTTTTGGCAAGGCATCTATTTTGGATTCATGATTTTGATGGTATGTTATAATCTCTTCATCTATTTTACCATAAGAGATAAATCATACATTTTTTATGTCGTGTACATTCTCTTTATGAGTACATTAAATGGGGCGAATGCAGGTTTTACCTTTGAATATCTTCACCCCAATTACCCAATTATTAACAAATATCTGGATGTCTGGATTGTCATGACAGGCATTTCTGGGATTTTGTTTGCGGCTAATTTCTTGAATACGAAAAAAATAGTGCCCATGTATCATAAAATGCTTATGATACTAATCTCGCTCTACAGTGTTGCCTTGCTCGTGATTCTATCGCAGCAATTTATGTGGGGCTTAATCATTTCAGAGATTGCCTCTTTTATCAGTGTATTCAGTTTTCTTGCAACAGGGATTGCCGTACTTCGAGAAGGATATAGACCTGCTAAATTTTTTATTATTGCATGGTCACAGTTATTGACTTGTGTCATTATTTTTATTTTGAATGACTATGGATGGGTGCCTGATTATGGTTGGGTAAAAAATATTTTACAGTTAGGTTCTGCTTTAGAAGCCATGCTATTGTC
>JALRIJ010000075.1 GCA_023255485.1 Flectobacillus sp. | reverse complement strand
CTCAAACTCCGTGCTATCAAATTGTTCAAAGTGGGATTCTGGCTTATAGATATTTCCTGATTTATTACCAAACTGCGTCGCAATCATCGTGTCATCGACTACTTCTACAAGGGTATAAATGCCACAGTATTTTTCAGTTTCTCCAAACGAAATGTAAACTTTATAATAGGCTGTTTGTGGAGCTTTAATACCTGCTTGTCTGAACATAGTTGCTGTTATTTTCTCACGCATTAACGAATTGTCACCGAGTGCGGGCGAAAAAGACAATTCATGAAATCCATAGAAGTCAGACTGTCCTTGTTTTGTTTTTCCGAATCGTAAACGAAAAGGGAGTTTATAAATTCCTTGTCGCCAAGACATCATCAAACTCGAATTTCCCTTCAGACGAAAATCCACCTTAGTCCATGTACTATCCTTAAATCGGAGACTTACGCTTTGGTAACTGGGGTCTTTTTCAAGCATTTTCATAGGCATTCTTTTACCATCCATTTTTCCGTTAGCAAGAAAGTTAGGCGGCGGAGGGATAAAGGCTTGATGGTCGCTCGCTCCAAAATCACTATGGAACAAGGATTTCATTTCTGCTTGGATGGAAGTCCACTGTTCTTGGGTGAGTGTTATATGCAGTTCATTGATTTTGTCTTGAGGGAATACAAGGGAATACTGTTGAGTAAATCCCCCAAAAGAGGTACAAAAAAAGAGAAAAAATACTACAAGTGTGGAGCGTTGTTGCTGTGTCATTGGATGCGTAAATTAGAATGCTTGCAACTAATTTACGGGATGTTGAGGGCGATTATTAGTTGGTGTAGAAGGTGAAAACGAATGTGTAGATGAAAAAAAAGCCCCATTTATTTGAGCAACTAATGGGTACGCTATCTACAAACAAAGGCTTTCTGTAGGCACTTTGAGTGCAAAAGAATACTTTTTTAACGTAATAATCGTATATTGAAAAATTGATATAGTAGGGCTTGCTTGCTCTAAAAGGAAGGCATCAATAACGCTTTTATAGCGAATATAAAATGGTCTGATAATGAAATTGATAGAGCGATACTCTTTTCTTGTTCACTTGCTTGGTTGGCTGGCATTTATTGTTGCTCCCTTTGCCTTTTTCCCCTTTTCGATTCGTGATAGTATTGATGTGTACCCCATTTTGATACCCAATATCGTCAATAATCTGTTCTCGATAGCCCTCTTTTACTTTAACCTACATTGGCTCACACCCAATACGCTCAAACAAGCCAATATCTCGCTTTTCCTTGGAGTGCTTTTGGGAATTTTTGTATGTATATGGATGGTTGATTGGTGCATTTTTGAGACCGTAGCGGGTAAGCATTTTCCGATGCCCCCACCACCCAAAGAAGCTAGACTACATGGAATGCCTAGCTCAGCCCCTTTTCATACGTTTTGGAATAATCCACACTTTTGGGGAATGTTCATCTCGTTTATTTTGGTGGTGTTGGGTAGTAGTATGCTGGTACTCATACGGGAAAGGGCTACCAATAAGGAGTTACAACAACAAATGATTTATGAGAAGGTAACGGCTGAATTAGCGGTGTTGAAATTGCAGATTAGCCCTCATTTTTTGTTTAATACCCTCAATAATATTCGTTGGTTGGCTCGCCAAAAGTCGGATGAAACAGAGGGGCATATTTTACAATTATCAGAGTTGTTGCGATACATGATTTATCAGGCAAATGACAATCAGGTGTTGCTTTCACAAGAAATTAACCATTTGAATAATTACATTGACCTGCAACGAATGCGTTTGGTCAATCCCGATGCAGTGGTGTTTGAGGTAGAAGGGGAGACGGAGGGAATTATGATTGAGCCAATGTTGTTTATCCCTTTTGTCGAAAATGCTTTTAAATATGGCTTACACAGTCAGCAAGCGAGTCGCCTCCATTTTCGGATTCATGTAACGGAGGGCTACTTGCACTTTTATGCAGAAAATCCAATTTATGAAACAGTCATGCCTTCGCTTGAAGCTTCGGGCATTGGCATTCAAAATGTAAAAAAACGCTTAGCATTTTATTATCCACAACAACACGACATTAGCATTACCGAGGAGGCTGGGCTTTTTGTCGTTAAACTAAGTATCCACTTAGGCTAATGTTAGAAATCTATGAAATTACGTTGTATTGCAATAGACGATGAACCATTTGCATTGAATATTTTAGCAGATGATTTAAAACGGATTCCTTACTTGGAGTTGGTAAAAACAAGTACTAACCCGCTTGAAGTGCTAGAAAGCCTGAAAAAAGAAACAATAGACCTGTTGTTTTTGGATATTCAGATGCCTAGCCTAACAGGAATTCAATTGATGAAAAGTATGTCGAATCCACCGATGATTATTCTGACGACTGCCTTTGAACAGTACGCCGTTCAGAGTTATGAACTCAATGTGGTGGATTACTTGTTAAAACCCATTGCTTTTGACCGTCTGCTAAAAGCGACAAACAAAGCCAATGAATTACTGAACCTACGTTCTAAAGCTCAGAAAATACCCGTAGAAACCCTACAAGAACCTAACTACTGTTTTGTGTATTCGGAGTATAAGGAGATAAAACTGTTTTTTGAGGATATTCTTTATGTAGAAGGACTGAAGGATTATGTGAAAATATACTCGAGTAAAACCCCTAGCAATAAGCCAATTCTGACTCGATTGAATCTGAAAGCGATGGAGGTAAAACTAGCAGGTAAACAATTTTGCCGAATTCATAATTCCTTTATTGTCAATTTGGATAAAATTACTTCGTTCCAAAAAACGAACGTACACTTGGGGACTAAGGAGATACCGATAGGAAATCGCTTCATTGAAGCTTTTGAAGAAAAATACCGAGGGATTAAGTAAGAAAGAAAAGGCTATTTCAAAAATAGTGTCTATTGACGACTCTTTTTGAAACAGCCCCTCTAAATCAACCCTTAAATTACTATCTCATTTACTCTTATAATGACTTACGAAGAATCATTTCCATTGGCATAGAATTGTTCTGACGTTTTCCTTCTTTAATGATTTGAGAAGCTAATTGTCCCATTTGATTCGGCTGAGTCGAAATGATGCTGATACCACCAGCCAATATTTCTTTATAACACGAATCGTTCAAGGAAATTAACCCAATGTCTTTACCAAGTTCAAATTTTTGACTTTGAGCCGATTTGATAGCCGCTACTAAATCGGCATCGTCCATCGTCAAGTATACATGGCCTTCTTCAACCGTTTCGTCTTGTAATCCGTCCAATACTTGGAAGTCAAATGCATTCAATTCGCAGAATTCTCTGAAACCAGTGATTAATTCTGAATCAAAATATTCTTCTTCTGTCAAGACCAAATTCAACGATTTGTATTTTTTAAAAATACGAACGTGTTGTTGCATTACTCTAAAAATCTCTTCGCCAGTGTTGCACACAATAGAAGAATTATTGCTCTGCAAGCTCGTCAACGACTTGTCTAATAAGATAAGACGCTCGCCCGAAATTTTCTTCAAACATTTGATATTCTCTTCCGTTTCTTCAATCAAATGAGGCATAATCACATAGTAGTGATAGTTACCTAAATTGTTTGAAATAATTTCACGGAAATTATCACTCTTATAATTATATGTACAAATATCTACGACCACTTCTTTACCAACCGTATTGACAAAAGCATTGAAAATAGCCTTGTTGTTTTCAGAAATCTTTCCTACTAAAAATAAGACCTTTGTTTTGATTTTTGCCGACTGACCCGAGATGAAATATCCCTTACGGAAAATCGAAGTGACTACTCCTAGGCGGTGTAGTTCTGAGTACGCTCTCTCTACGGTATCACGAGATAGGTAGCATTCTTCGCTTGCTTCATTGATAGAAGGTAAGCGATCTCCACTCTTGAGTACACCATTATCAATATCAGTTAAAAGTACGTTTACCAATTGTTGATATTTCGGAGTTTTCGAATCACTCTTGATTTTTGTAAATTCAGCAAATGTTTTCATGGTTATTTTTTATAGAATAAGAATTGGGATATTTAGTCGTTAACCTCTTTTTACGTTACTCTTCAAAGAATTAATTTCAGTATTAATAAGACCAATAATAGCAAACCTGCTACTAGTGTTAATTCTGCATTATATTCCCGATGCTCCAATAAAGAAAAAAGCTCGTCTTTATATTTTTTAGTATAGTCAGAAAAGTTGACCTTCATTGGGAATGTATAATTTAATTGCAGAAAAATCTTATTTTTTTATAATTCAAAAGTACTGCATTTTGACTCTCAGGTGTTAGGACAAATCTTGCTATTTGTAGTAGAAATCCTGCAAAACCCTGTTTTTTAGCTTATTTTGAGCCTTTTTTTGATTTTTTTGAGAAAACACGAGTAACGAAATTGCCTACAAGAGGGATTGATTACTTTTGCTAAAAATGCGTATATCCTGTGTTACAAGGTACATTTGTGGGCGTTGCAAGACAGGATATTTTAGGAAAAATAAAGACGTTATTTTAGGTATATTAGTGAAAGCAATAAATCCAATAAGTAGGACACAATCTCTAGGAAACACAGAATAGTATTATGAAAAATCTCCCCTATACGACCAACACATTAGCCGTGATACATACAGAAGAAGTGACCCAGCGTAAGATGAAAATACTCGTGGTCTTCAATCGTATTGGAGATTTTAGAGATAAAATTTATCAAGGATTTCTTGATGAAATAGGAGATGTTGCCTTGGTTGATTTGTATGTTCAGCAAATGGATAATTGCACGGCTGCCCATTTTGGTGCTACCATGAATGAAAAAATGGAACGCTATGATTACATTGCTATTTTACTCCATGCAAGTCATCTTTCGGAAGATGTCTTGAAAGTAGTGAATACCATTCCTAGAGAAAAATTATTGATTCTTGATAAACGAAACCAATTTATCAAAGGAGAATATGCTTGTGTCTATCAAGATTTTGAAGGAGATATTTTGACCGCTCTAAATGATGCCATGCCACTCTTAACCAAATATTCGGGCATTAACCTGGTCAGTCATGAAGGCTATCCTTTTGCTCATGCGATTGCAAGAGCTCTAGAACAATTTGCTCAACAACATGATTTTGACTTCCACTTTTATACACAGGTGGACAAAACGACGATTCGAGCAGAGGAGGCTTATTTGATTTTGTCGGAACAATTCTTAGCTGATACCCTAAAAATTACTCAAGAGTTGGGTTATCATTTAGGGAGTGATATTGGCGTTGTTTCGTACCACGATAGCCCTTTAAAGGAGATTTTGGCAGGAGGAATTACCGTCGTAACGACTGATCATGAGCAACTAGGTCGCTCGGCCGCCTCCTTGATTTTGCATAAAAAAAGAGAGCATATTCGGAATCCATTTTTGTTTATTCAACGGGCATCACTCTAACCTGACTTCTATGATGTTAAGTGCCCTTTAGCGGGTGAATTTATTCACCCGTGTTGAGAACGAGTCAAGCCTTTCGTCGTCAATAAAAGCTTTTAGAAGAAGAAAACTTTTTAAAAAAATTAACTAACATCCGTTTTTTCTTCAATTTCTTGAAAAAATTCATAAATTTGACCTGTTAAGCCAAGTTTATGAATCTTCGTTTATTAATCACTAACTCATATATTTACCTTCTTTTATGCTTGCCAATGTTGGTGAAAGCCCAGTATCGTTTTGACAAAATCGGAACAAAGCAGGGACTTTCGCAAAGCACGGTATTGGCTACCTTTCAAGATAGTAAGGGTTTTTTGTGGTTTGCTACAACCGATGGACTTAACCGCTACGATGGCTATCGCTTCACGATTTTTCGCTCTGAAATAGGTGACCCGACTAGTATTAGCAATAGTGTAATCACTTGTATAACGGAAGATAACGCAGGTAACTTATGGGTAGGAACCAGTGCTGGAATAAGTAAGTTTAATACTGCTACAGGAAAATTTACTCGTATTCGATATACCGATAGTGGCTATGATTTGTCTAATCTACCCGTTTCGGGCATTGCACGAAAAAAAGGGAATCAAATTTGGGTTTCTATTTATGGTAGAGGGTTACTAGCCATTAACTCGCTTACCAACGAAGCATCATGGCTACGAATTGCCTCCAATCCTTCTTCTAATAACTTTTTCAATCGCTTGTTTTCAGATGATTTTGGTAATATGTGGGTGGGCTGTGCCAATGGTAAATTGCTGAAGTTTATGGGCGAACAGCAACCGCAAGTGTATCAGATTGGGCAGGCTGAAAAAATGAGTACCATCATTAACCTGACCGAAGATACGGATGGGAGTTTACTGATTGGAACAAGAGGAAATGGCCTATTTCGTTTTGATATTTTAGAAGGTAAAACGCAAGTACTTTATCGAACCTCTAACCAACATGCTAATATTATTACCTCTGCCACCCGTGACCGTCAAGGCTTCTTGTGGGTTGGTACAGATGATGGGGTACTGCTCTTCAAAGGTAAAGATTTTCAACACCCTACTCATATTCAGACGAAAGCCGATTCTGACTATAGTTTAAGCTCATTTGCGATTCAGTCGATTTTTGTCGATAGAACAAACAACGTATGGATTGGTACTTGGGAAGCAGGGCTAAATGTACATTATCGAAACAAGAGTAAATTTACCCTCTATCGACACACGCCTAACAATCCGCAAACACTCTTGAGTGATAAGGTGACTTCGATTGCCTGCGAGACCAATGATCGTATCTGGCTAGGAAGCAGCGTAGGACTAACACTTTTGGATAGGAGTACGAATACCTTTACGAATTATTTTAAATTCCCTATTACCCCCAATGTATTCAATCGTAATGATGTCAATTTTTTGAATTATGACAATGATGGCGATTTGTATGTGGGTTACTGGGGGTTTGGGTTTGATTTACGTCGTAAAGGCTCTACGAAATTTGTGGGATATGCCTATAATCAAGGACGGTTTGGAGCCAACTTGACGGCTTGCACGCCTTCGTATGTATATCCGCATCGGATGTGGTTTGGTACGCAGGGAAATGGCTTAATGTTGTTTGATAAAGTTAAGGGGATTTATATGTCCACCCCCGAACTCAATAAGCAAGGGCGTTTGATGGGGGTGAATGTCAATGCGTTGCTGGAAGATAGAGCGGGTATTTTGTGGATAGGAACCAACAGTGGAATTATTAGTTATGATTTATATACTCGCCAATTGCATTTTTACCGACAAGGACGAGATAGTAATTTAGGGAGTAATCAAATTACTAAAATTATCCAAGATTCCGATGGGCAAATTTGGGTCGGAACAGCAGGAGGAGGATTGAGTCTGTATAATTCAGATACGGATTCCTTTGGCACCTTTACAACCAAAGAAGGATTGCCAAGCAATACCATCAAAGGGATTTTGGAAGATGGTAAAAAGAACCTTTGGTTTTCGACTAACGAAGGTTTAGGACAACTCAATACCCAGACGATGACTTTCAAGACGTTTGGAGAAGCGGATGGATTGCAAGGAAAAGAGTTTTTGATTAATGCATACGCCCAAAATGCACGAGGAGAAATGTTCTTTGGGGGCACAAGTGGCTTGAACGTTTTTCATCCAGACAGCCTTCAAGAAAGTAAGCAAGTACCTGCGATCTACATTACAGGCTTGAGGTTGTTTAATAAGCGAGTGGAAGCTGGAGAAAAAGGTTCTCCTTTGGAAACCAGTATTTTAGAAACAAAAGTGTTGACGCTCACAGCCGAACAGTCGGTTTTTACCTTGGACTACCTCGCTCTTGATTATCAGCAATCGAAGGATAATCAGTATGCTTATATGTTGGAAGGGTTTGATCCCGATTGGAGTTATGTAGGAAAACAACGAACTGCAACCTACACCAACTTGAACGATGGAACGTATGTATTCAAGGTAAAAGCAACCAATAATGACGGTGTTTGGAACGAAAAACCAACGGAGTTAACCATTATCATTCTTCCGCCGTGGTATCGTACTTGGTGGGCTTTTGGTATTTATGGCTTGCTAATATTTTCCGCTTTATTGGCACTCAGAAGGGCAATCGCCATTCGTGAACGCTTGAAAGCAGATGTATTGCTACAAGAAAGAGAAAAAGAGCAGATTCAAGAATTAGATCGTCTAAAAACGAATTTCTTTACCAATATCTCGCACGAGTTTAGAACGCCATTGACCCTGATTATAAGTCCATTAGAACGTTTTTTTGCGGATAATTCGGACAAAGAATTACCTGAGAAGCAGGCAAGACAACTCAGAACGATTCATCAAAATGCCAAGAAATTGTTGAGCTTGATTAATCAACTCTTAGACCTCTCGAAGTTGGAGGCAGGTAAGCTGACACCCGAGATTTCACAGAATGACTTAATTGAGTTTTTAGAAAAATTGACCTATTCGTTCAATGGATTGGCAGAACAAAAGCAAATTCAGTTGCACCTAATTAGTCCTGTCGAACGGGCATTGGTTTATTTTGATTTAGATATTATCGAGAAGGTCGTTACCAATTTGTTATCGAATGCCTTTAAGCACACGCCTGCATTGGGAAGTATTACCGTAGAGTTAACGCTCGACCGTAATCGTGCGGCGGATATTTCACGGGTTAAAATTGCGGTGAAAGATACAGGAGTGGGAATTCCTCCTGCCCATTTAAGTAATATCTTTAGCCGTTTTTATCAGATTTCAGAAACAAGTTATAACCAAAATGTGGGTTCGGGAGTGGGCTTGGCGTTGTGCAAAGAGCTGATAGAACTGCATCGTGGAGATATTACGGTAGTGAGCAAAGTGGGTGAGGGAACAACCTTTGCCATTAATATCCCTGTTTTTAAAGGAGCATTTGATTTTAGATGGATTAAAGAAAATACAAGTGAGCAGACTAGTGTGTTTACCGAACAGGCAAGTAGCCGAAAGGTAGCAGCCACGAACAGTACTACTACCGAAGAGAAAGCGGTGGTGTTAATTGCAGAAGATAACGATGATTTACGAGCTTATATCCACGATATTTTTGTCGATAAATTTGAAATTATTGAGGCAGAAAATGGCGAAATTGCCCTAGAAAAAGCCTTAACACACATTCCTGATTTGATAATTTCGGACTGGATGATGCCTAAAATGACAGGCGTAGAACTTTGTACTAAACTGAAACTGAACGAAAAAACAAGCCATATTCCGATTGTTATTCTTACTTCTAAAAGTAGTAATGACAGCAAAATGGAAGGGCTTGAAACAGGGGCAGACGATTATATCACGAAACCTTTTAATGCCAATTTATTAGAAGTGCGAGTAAATAACCTATTGGCTTCTCGTCGTCGCTTGAGAGAACGTTTCCAGCAATCAGTGGAAGTTTCGCCTAAAGAAATTACGCTGAATACTGCCGATGAGCATTTCTTAGAAAAATCGATTCGGATTGTGGAGGAAAATATGGCAAATCCTGATTTCGATATACAAGCCCTCGAACTCGCTTTGAAAATGAGCAATATGCAGTTGTATCGTAAATTGAAAGGATTAACAGGCTTATCAGGAATTGAGTTTATCCGAACAATTCGTCTTAAAAAAGCCCTTCAATTGCTCGAAACAGCTACCTATTCTGTCGCTGAAGTTGCTTACCAAGTTGGGTTTAACGATCCGTCTTATTTTACCCGTATTTTCAAAAAAGAATATGGCAAAGCCCCTTCGGAAGTGAAAGGATAAGGGAATAATGTTGGGTTTAATAAGTAATCGTGTGAAATGTTGGATTGGATCATCTATCTGTTATTGATTTTTTCTTGTAAAGAATTAAAAGCTAGCGTATTAAATCCAAGATTTGGCATTAAACCGACTACTACTTAGCGGTTTAATGTATTCACACGTATCGGGAAAGTATCCATCGCTATATTCCAAGCCATAAACGGGCTTTCTTAACCGTTCTTCCTACTGAAATTACCATTTATTAAATTATCATTTGTTTTGAATCATTCTGATGCAACCTTGCACTACTCAAGAGCATCTTATTGGTTGATGTCTGTATCTCAATAAACTAATCGTACTACCATTATGAAGTTATTTTTAAAACTGTTAATTACCTCTCTCTTTTTAACTCATTTTCAAGTGGGTTTTGCACAATACAAAGTCGCAGGAAAAATTACCGATGAAAAACTCAAACCTGTTGAATATGTGACCGTTTTACTGCTCAAAGCCAAAGACTCTAGCATGGTCAAGGCAAGTCTAACCGAAAACGAAGGGCATTACCAATTTGAAACCAATCAGGCAGGGAAATATTTGATTTCAATCTCGATGGTAGGTTTCGAGAAAACATATCGCATGCTTGACCTTAGTAGCCAAGGGCCTGAAAAAACAATAGATGTACAGCTACGCCCAAGTACAAAGTTGTTGAATGAAGTGACCGTGACAGCACAACGTCCTTTTTTAGAGCAACGAGTGGATAAATTAATTGTGAATGTAGCCAATAGCCCCACATCCGCAGGAACAACGGCGATGGAAGTATTGCAAAAAGTACCGGGAATTATGGTGGCACAAGATCAAATTGCCCTAGCAGGAAAGGCTTCTGTCATTATTATGATTGATGGAAAACCCTCGCAATACAACGATATGACTCAAGTATTGAAAGACCTACCGAGTGCCAATATTGATAAAATCGAGGTGATTAAAAACCCTTCTGCAAAATACGATGCTTCGGGTGGAGCTATTATCAACATCGTGATGAAACGCAATGCCAATTTGGGTACAAATGGCTCGTTCTCGATTACGTATAGAGGGTCAAGTTTTGATAATTCTAACGTGGACAGAAGTGCCAGCGACTATTTTAGTACGATTTCGCCCAATGTTTCGATTAATCATCGTAAAGGAAAAGTCAATGTATTTGCTAGTTATTCCTACAATCACCGAAACGTGTTTGAGTTAACTCGTATCCAACGTGTCATTGGAAACGATAATTTTGATAATTCGGGAATGTACCCATACACGGCAAA
Organism: Flectobacillus sp.; assembly: GCA_023255485.1. Taxonomy (GTDB): domain Bacteria; phylum Bacteroidota; class Bacteroidia; order Cytophagales; family Spirosomataceae; genus JALRIJ01. The sequence continues at coordinate 1,946 of JALRIJ010000075.1, read as the reverse complement.
AGTACATAACTACCGTGTCGGAATGGATATTTATGCAGATAAGAAAAATACCTTTGGTTTCTTGATTACAGGGCTAGACCGTAATGGCGACGGAACCAATAATTCGGTAACCAAAGTGAATGATGTTTCTACGGGATTAGCAACTAGTAACTTCCAAACGATTAATTATCAGCCTATTCACCGTACCAACTTGGCTTATAACCTTAACTGGAAACATACCTTCGACTCGACGGGTAAAGAGCTAAACTTGGACGTAGATTATGCCAATTATCATTTGACCAGCTCAAACCTCATAACTATTAAAGATGCCACGACAATCCGAAACAATAGTCAACAAGTAGATAATCCTGTAGAGTTTTTTACGGTGAAAATGGATTATACACATCCTTTCTCGACCAAAACCAAATTAGAAACAGGAGGGAAGTTGAGTTTTGCGACCATTGATAATGACCTACAGTTTTACCGTTCGGGTGCGTTAGATACGCAACGAAGCAACGTATTTAACTACAAAGAAAACATCAATGCCCTTTATGCAAGCGTACAGACGGAGTTAAGCGACCAATGGGAGTTGCAGGCAGGGTTAAGAACCGAGCAAACCGTAGCGACGGGTTTTAGCAAAGTAGATAATAAAAATGTATTGGAGCGAAATTATATCCAGTTCTTTCCAAGTGTGTTTTTAACTCGAAAAATCACTAAGAACTTGGCACTGACGACCTCGTTTAATCGCCGTATCGACCGTCCGAGTTATCAGCAACAAAACCCTTTTGAGTTTCAGTTAGATTCCTTGACTTTTACTCGTGGAAATCCACTTTTACGTCCACAGTTGACCAACGAAATCAAGTTGCAGGTAACGTATGATGGACAGCCTTTCTTTGCGGTAGGTTATAACAAAACCGACGATGTAATCATTGATAATGCTCCGCAACAAGATGCCATCACGAAGCGTACTTTTACAACCGCTCAGAACTTAGCAACCTATAAAAACTATTTTATAGAACTAAACTTTCCGATTAAGTTTGGAAAACGGATATCAGGTTTTGGAGGTAATCAGTTGATTTACAATGCTTATATGGCCGATTACCTAGGGTCAACCTTCGACCAAGGACGTTGGAATTGGTTGGCATATATCAACACCAGTATTAAAATCAACAAAACCCTTAATGCAGAAATTAACGGTTGGTACATGACTCGCTCGCAACAACAATTCTTAACGCTCAACCCAATGGGCTCTCTAACAATTGGCTTACAGCAAAAAGTGTTGAAAGGACAAGGTAAATTAGGGTTAACCCTATCCGATATTTTTTATACCGAACAAGTATCAGGAACGATTCAATATCAAGATATTAACCTCATTTACTCGCAACGTTCGGCATCCAGAAATGCTCGCTTAACATTTAGTTATTCCTTCGGAAATCAGTCGCTCAAAGCGGCTCGTAACCGTAAAACAGGGGCAGAAACAGAAAGCAACCGTGTGAAAGGAAATTAGAAAGAATGCTGAATGCTCACCAATGAATCGCTTTTATTGGTGAGTATTTTGTATTTTAGAACCTCCATTATTTTAAACCATGAAATGAAAATGAATAAAAACCTTCTTCCTACGGAATTGAATAGCCTTTTAGAAAATGAAAAAATAGGCTTTGCTGTACTTGCCAAACGAGAACAATCAATGCAAATAATAACTTCTAATGTAGCATTTGGTACAATCCTACTATTTTTTGGTTCATTTGTTATGACACATGAATACCAAAGCCAAGCAAGTTTTGGAAACGGCTCTTTTCTTGGTTATTTCATTGATAGTTTCCCCAATCTATTCCCTGCATTATGCTTGTGTCTTGTTGGTTTGGGACTCATACTTTTTGTTCTTGTAAAAAATAATAATACAGGTTCTTACTGGGTTGGTACCGATACCCGACTCCTTAAATATCGTAAAGGGATATTGAAAACCT
>JALRIJ010000074.1 GCA_023255485.1 Flectobacillus sp. | reverse complement strand
AACGCTCGCTTTACTTTTGTCCCAAAAAGAACAAGGAAATCAATACCCGTCGTTGCTCATCATGCCTACTTCGCTGTTGTATAACTGGGAAATGGAAGCTAAAAAGTTTGCTCCAAGCCTACGAATTTTGGTGTATGCGGGTACGTATCGAGATAAAAATAGCGAACTTTTCAACAATTACGATGTCATTTTGAGTTCGTATGGAATTGTTCGGATAGATATTGATTTATTGAAAAACTACCGCTTCAATTACGTTATTTTGGATGAATCTCAGGCAATCAAAAACCCTAATTCGTCCATTGCCAAAGCGGTGATGCAGTTTAATAGCCGTCGTCGCTTAGTCTTAACGGGTACGCCTTTGGAAAATAGCACCCTCGATTTATGGTCGCAAATGACCTTTATTAACCCAGGGCTATTAGGCTCGCTTCATTTTTTTAGAAATGAATTTCAATTACCAATTGAAAAGAAAAACGACGAAACGAAAATAAAACGTCTTTTTGCCATCATCAAGCCTTTCATGCTACGCAGACATAAGTCACAGGTAGCCACTGAATTACCTCCTAAAATTGAGAGTGTCTATTACACGCAATTATCGGAGCAACAGGAGAAAATCTACGAAGAAGCCAAGTCCTATTATCGTAATCTAATTTTAAAACAAATTGATAACGAAGGCATGGCAAAATCGCACCTGATGGTCTTACAAGGGTTAAGCAAATTACGGATGTTGGCAAATCACCCCCGTATGAACGACGAAACGTATGAGGGCGATTCTGGCAAATTCAATGACGTGATTGATAAATTAGGAACGGTACTAGAAGAAGGGCATAAGGTCTTGATTTTTAGTCAGTTTGTCAAACACCTTAGTATTTTTAGAGATTATCTCGACAACGCTCATATTCGCTATGCGTACCTCGACGGCAGTACCCAAGACCGCCAAACCCAAGTAGCTACTTTCCAAGAAAATGAAGACATTAAAATTTTCTTGATTTCTTTGAAAGCAGGAGGGGTAGGACTCAATTTAACGGCTGCCGATTACGTCTTTATTTTAGACCCGTGGTGGAACCCAGCCATCGAAGCCCAAGCCATCGACAGGGCTCACCGCATTGGACAAGAACGCAACGTATTTACCTATAAATTCATTGCGAAAAACACCGTAGAAGAAAAGATTTTGGCACTACAACGAAGCAAACAACGCCTTGCCTCTGAGTTGATTACCACAGAAGAACACTTCGTAAAATCACTCTCACAGGAGGATATTTTGAATTTGTTGGAGTAGGGGAATAAAAGCTCATAAGATAGCGTCCCATGAGCTTTTTTATGCTTAATCAATAGTGATATTACTGATAATTTCTTTTAGCTGCTGTAATAAACTTTCATTCGTAATTCCTTTTTCCATATCAAAGTTTTGATAAAAACTAGGTAATGAAAAAGTAGCCTTGACAACGGCCCCTGAATAAGGAAAAAGAGTCTTGGCTGTTTCTAAAACAGATGCTCCTCCTCGTGGGCCTGGAGAGGTTGCCATCAAGAGCATTGGCTTTCCTGCAAACGTTTTACGGTCTTTAATTCTGGAAGTCCAATCCAATAGGTTCTTCAGTCCTACATTAAACGAACCATTATTCTCTGCGAGAGAGAGCACAATAAAATCGGTTTTATCTAGCTGTTCTGCAAACGTTAATACCAAAGGAGGAATTCCGATTTCTTGCTCTTTATCGACACTGAATAAAGGAATATCCAACTTACTAATATCAACTAATTCTTTTTCAGCGTTCTCAAAAAGTGATGCTGCAAAACTAGCAAAGCGACGGTTAATAGAGTTCTTACTATTACTTCCGCCTATTACAAGTAGGTTCATGTTGTTCTACTGTTTATGGTTTATATTATCTTATTGGAGTTAATCCTCCAAGATATTTCCTAAAAATGTATTTTTAGCCGCAAAAGAGATAAGTAACAATAAAATGGCTAAACGAAGATAATTATGGTAGTAATCCTGCACGTTTCGGAAGCGATTCTGTTTGATTTTTACCTTTTCTAAACGGTCAATAGATTTAAAAATAGCCAATAAAGACTTTTCATCGGTTGCCCTAAAAAACACGCCTTCGCTAATATTAGCAATTTTTCGTAAGGAAGTCTCATCGACTTTTTCACCTGCTTTTTGGTCTGTCCCTACGACAATGGTATAAACTTTAATCCCAAAGGCTTTTGCCAATTTGGCGGCAGTCACGGGGTCAAGGTTTCCTGCGGTATTGTCTCCGTCCGAAATCAAGATTGCCACTTTGCTTTTAGAGGCTACTTCTCGCATTCGGTTAATACACATTCCTAAGGCATTGCCAACGGCTGTTCCCGAGGTCTTAATCATTTCGGGAGCCATATCGTCAATGTACTCGTTTAATACCTCATAATCGGTGGTGAGAGGACATAAAGAAAAAGGCTCTCCCGAGAACACCACCAACCCAATACGGTCATAATGGCGACCCTCAATGAATTTTTTAGCCACTCGTTTTGCCGCTACCAGTCGAGAAGGAGGAATATCTTTTGATTCCATCGACTCTGAAATATCAATGGCCAACATAATATCAATACCTTCCGATACATCTTCGGCTTCGGTGATATAGCGTTGTGGTCGTGCTAAGGCTACCAAAATCAGCATAATACTAAAAACCAACAAAATGCCTGGGACAAAACGCAGGTAGCTCACCCAGCTAGATTCTAAGTCACTTGCCGAAAAAGACACGTTTAGCTTTTGCGTTCCTGCCCCAATCAACCAGTTCCTCAACAAGAACAACAAGGGAACTACAGGCAAACAATACAGATAAAACGGCGATGCCCAGTCGAAAGACATCAAAGTCTGATAGTTAATCCAGTAGGTCGAAAACCAGTCGTTTTCCATACGTATTTTTAGTCTTTTAAGTTAATGCCACCTAAGTAATAAGGTTGAAGGATGAATTTCAAATTTTGGATTCAATACACTATCTATGAAGACTTTACAGCCAAAATTCATCATTCAAAATTTAACATCATTTCACTACTTACACGGCTGAATCAATCAAATTCTGACGGTGTTCACGGTATAAACCCTGAGCTAGTTCGTCTAAAATTGCCAAGGAAGCAACCGTTTTTTTCGAGAAGTTTCCACCATAGATTGTTCCATCAATTTCTCGGAGTGCATCCGATAAACGCTCGTCTTTAAGGTTATCCAAAATTTCCTTCGTGGTAAAGGTTGTAAACGGTTTTTCCTCCAAGCGTTCAATATAAATTTTCCATAACACTACCGCCTTCTCCACGTTGTTTACCCTTCTTTTACGATCTTCAGCACCTTTACTCAAGCGTTGGAATAGACGGTGATACTCTTCGTAACGCCTTCTAAACTGAAATAGCTTAATTTGTCTGCGAATTGGTTTACCAAAAAACCAGAAGACAATGCCCGTTAAAATAAGCACGCCCACAAAAACCAAAAAAATCAGTGGATAATTAGCTTGTTGATTCAGATGAGCCGTACTTGTATCTTCTTTTAAGGTAAGTGGCTCATCCATATTTCCCTTAATTAAACGGTTCAAATAAACCGAATCTAAAGGAGCAAAGACCCGTGTACAATCTTGTTTAGTACGGACATAAACGGGCAAACTTAATTTTTGCACAGCATTTACCTCGAAAGTCGTTAAGGTGTAAATTACACTATCGACACTTCCGTTAGCATCCGTAACGGTTGGAAAATACTCTCGTTCTAGTAGTTCAAAAGGGGCAAAATTAAAGGTAGAATCTGGAAAAAAGACATCCACCGAAGCCGTATGTCGGTAGCTAATTGCATACTTGATGGGCAAACCAATTTTTACGCTATCTGCAAGAAATTTACCTTTAGGCGGTTTCCAAGTAGGCATCTGAGCAAGCAATTGCCAACTCAATAGCAACATCAATGGAAGTAGGGTAAGAGCTCTAATCATTTTCTTACTTTAAAGAGTTTAATCAACTTAGGCACAAAATCCTCAGAGGCATCAATAGCCAAGTAATTGGCATTCTGCTGTTTGCAAATCTGCTCTAGGCGTTTTGAGTTATCTTCAAATAAATTTTTCATTCGGTTTCTAAACCAATTTGACGAAGCATTCACCCAAATTGTTTTACGACTCTCGGTGTCATAAACAGGGATAATACCCAAACGAGGCAAGTTCGTTTCTCGTTGGTCGTATAAATGAATGACCACTAAATCGTGTTTTCGGGCAAGTGCTTTTAAATTCTCTTCGTAACCCGTATCAATAAAATCGGAAATTAACACCACTAAGCTACGACGCTTCAATAATTCTAGTGTGAAAGAAATAGCCTTTTTCAAGTTTGTGCCAGGGGATTCGGGCTTGAGTTTAAACAACTCCAAAATCGTTTGATACCCATGTTTAAGGGTATTCGCAGGTTTGGTATATTTTTCTTTTTGATCCGAAAAGCAAAGCAATCCCACATGACTTGCTTCCTTAATTGCTGAAAGCGTAAGTACTCCACAGATTTCTTTGGTAGTATCTAATTTGGAGTGATTAGAACGCCCTACGTCTTGTGAAGCACTAACATCCAATAGGAAAAAGACGGTTTGTTCTTTCTCTTCTTTAAAGATTTTCACAAAAGTTCCGTGCCCTTTTGCGGTCGTATTCCAATCAATCAGACGAACATCGTCACCGTATTGATATAAACGTAAGTCACTGAATTCTAAGCCAGAACCTTTAAAAACGGAATGAAAGTTACCTCTCATCTGAGAAGTAACCGCTTTACGAATTCTGATTTCGTATTTATGTAATTTGGACAGAAATTCCTGCGGATTCATACGTTCTTGGGCATCTTGTTTTTATGGAAAAGCTAGCATTTCGTAAAATCCGTCGAATCGGACAGACTCATTTCCATCATTTTTCGTTAATATTTATTAAAATTGACACATCAATTAGAATAAAGCATCATAACAAGTTTAAAACTACCCAAATTCCACGTAATTTTGAAATGTGAGAACAAGAATTCTTCTTTTGACTATACTAATGGCAGCTTGTGGAACAAGTGATAAGCCATCTAATTTACTTCCCGAAGACAAGATGGTGGACATCTTGGAGGACATTCACTTGACGGAATCCAAAGTGAACAACTTAGCTATGGGAAGTAGCGACTCTTCTTTGGCAATTTTCAAGAAGCTAGAAACTGACATCTTAAAAAAACATCAAGTGGATACGGCTGCTTTTCGGAAAAGTTACCAATATTACGTAGCTCAACCCGAGGAGTTTAAAGCGATTTACAACAAAATTATTGAACATCTTGAAGTGAAGAAAAAAGCAGCTAGTAAATCAGATGCTCTGAAAGCAAAAGCGAAAAAGGATTCAAGCAAGACAAAAATCGTAAAGGAGACAGCTCCAGTAACCACCACCACTCATCCTTGATTTAAACGATAAATATGAACAATCGTATTGTTATAATTCCTACTTTCAACGAAATTGAAAATATCGAGGCTATCATTCGTAAGGTAATGAGTCTTGAACCTGCTTTTGATGTTCTTATCGTGGACGATGGCTCTCCAGATGGCACGGCAAGAGTGGTAAAACAGTTGCAACAGGAGTTTGGAACAGACCGCCTACACTTGCAAGAACGCCAAGGAAAACTGGGATTAGGCACTGCTTATATTCATGGTTTTAAGTACGCTATGAACTTAGGCTATGAATACATTTTTGAAATGGATGCTGACTTTTCTCACAATCCAGACGACTTGATAAAGCTGTACAACACTTGTGCAGAAGGTGGTGCAGACCTAGCCATTGGTTCTCGTTACATCAAAGGAGTAAACGTCGTCAACTGGCCTATGGGTAGAGTCTTGATGTCGTACTTTGCAGGTTATTACGTTCGCTTTATTACGGGTATGCCTATCATGGACGTAACCGCTGGTTTTAAATGCTACAAAGCCAACACCCTAAAAACCTTAGACTTAGACAAAATTCGCTTTATTGGCTATGCTTTTCAGGTAGAAATGAAGTTTACTACTTGGAAACACGGATTTACGATTGTGGAAGTACCCATCATTTTCACGGATCGCACCAAAGGCGAATCTAAAATGTCAGCCAATATTTTCAAAGAAGCCATTTTAGGGGTTATCGAAATGAAAGTGATTAGCTGGTTCAAAAAATTTCCTAAAGCACAAGCATAATGGACTACAATCATATTAAAGCCATTCATATCATTTTTGTGGTTAGTTGGTTTGCAGGGCTGTTTTACTTGCCTCGTTTATTTGTCTATCATACCGAAGCAAATAACAAACCCGAACTCGAACGGGATATTCTCCAAAAAGAATATCGTCGTATGGAAAAAGTATTATTCAATGCCATCATGATTCCTGCGATGTGGTTGACCATTGCTTCGGGACTTACCATGATTTATTGGGCTTGGCTCGATGGTTTTGCACAACAAGGTTGGCTACACCTCAAACTCGGCTTTGTCGTGTGTTTGATAGCCTATCATTTCTATTGTCGAAAACTCATTTTTGAATTAAGAGAAGGAAAGTTCAGATTTACAGGCTTCCAACTCCGATTATACAACGAAGTGGCTACGATTTTACTATTCGCCATTGTCTTTTTGGTTGTCATGAAAAACGCCATTGATTGGATTTGGGGCATTGTTGGACTACTCATTTTTGCCGTAGTCATCATGTCGGCAGTACGCATCGTAAAGAAAATTCGGGAGAAGAAAGGGGAGTAGGGGTAGTTAGGAGGTATTAGGTAGAAGGTATTTAAAGAAAAAGCGTTGACGAATTTTCAGGATTTATCAACGCTTTTTTTGTTTACTAAAATTGATAAAACAGCTTCTAAAACGTATTTTTAAGTCCAATTAAATCATTCCTATTTCCCTTCTAGCAGTTCCTTAGAAGGGTTAAATTTATACTCAAAACAGTACAATTACTACCTATGAATACCGTTTCTTACGCAACTTATCAAGTCCTAAACTTCAAAACGAATATTACTTCGCATGAATCTTTGGCAACCGTAATTCCGACCTTACAACAACTTGAACCTATCTACAGTTGGATGATAAATATTGACCACCCCGAAAAAATACTATCTGTACACTCACTAGGATTGAGCAAAGAGGAAATAAAGGAAGCCATTAAGAAGACAGGATTTGGGATAGAGGAATTGTAAACTCATAAAAAGAACGTTCTTCTTGAACGAAATGTAGACTCAAAAGTCAACCAATTTTCGACACGGGTGAATAAATTCACCCGCCAAATAGTATAGTTCATTAAAAGCATATCAAGGAATTTATCACTAAGCTGCTTAGGGCTTATTCCTCTGTATACAACACCATTTCGGGAATAGAAGCATCCCTACTCTGCCTTTATCTCAATGAAGATCCTTTACTCTCGCTCCATGCTACGTTTTACATCCTTTTCTTTGATGCTATCACGCTTGTCGTAGAGTTTTTTGCCTTTCGCTAAGGCAATGTCTATTTTGGCAAAGCCTCTGTCTGAAATAAATAATTTGACAGGAACAATGGTTAAGCCAACGTCTTTTAGCTTTTCAAGTAGTTTTTTACATTCACGCTTGGTGAGTAGTAATTTTCTGTCTCTTAGTGGGTCGTGATTATAGTACGTTCCTTCCGAATATTTTGAAATACTCATTTGACGGATATACAATTCACCGTCCAGAAACAAACAATACGCATCCGTCAGGTTGACTTTCCCTTGACGAATCGACTTGATTTCAGTACCTTGTAACATCACGCCTGCCGTATAAGTTTCTAAAAAGAAGTATTCGAACGAAGCTCGTTTGTTACGTATTTCAATATGTTTTTCAATCTTTTCCTTTGCCATCACTTACTAGATTTAATATAAAAAGCCATACAGTCAGACTGTATGGCTTTATGACAAAATTAATGAATTATGCCTTATTTTTTCGCTGGTTCAGATTTTTTATTCTCAGCGTATTCAGCGTTCAATCCATCAACAATTTTCTTTGTTACGTCCACAGCGTCATCTGCATACAAGATGCCACCACCGTTTTTGCTATAACCCAACACGAACTCAAACTTGTTCTCTGCATTGTGTTTTTTGATATACTCACGAATGTTTGTATATAATTCTTCTTGCTTTTTAGCTTGCTCTTGAGCTAAAGCAGCTTGTTTTTCTTGGCTATACTTTTGTAATTCGCCAGCTTTTTTTCTCAACATCAAGTCAGCAGCTTGTAATTCTGCTTGCGACATTGCTTGTGCTCTTTGTTGAATCGCTGCTCCTTCTGTTTGTAAAGCACGTTCACGCTGACCTAAATCAACTTGTAAACGGTAGCCTTTGTTTTCAAACTCTTTCTGAGCGTCTTTATAAAACTGGTAGTTTGTTAACAAAGAGTCTGTATTAACAAAAACAATTTTCTTTCCGTCAATTGAACCTGCAGAAGTAGTAGTAGTTGCTGCTGTTTCTTTCGTGTTTTCTTTGTTACAAGAGAATAATCCAGCAGACAAAGCTAGTCCTCCACACAAGATTAGGGATAATTTTTTCATGCGATGCTATTAATCGTTGTTATTAAAATGTCAAAAGAAACACAAATATGCCTTTTCTCTTGAATCTTTCGTCTAAATGTGACTGTTTTTTTAAGTAATTGATGATTTTTTAACGCAAAATCTCCGCAAAGATACAGCTTTTTAGTAAAAATGAGATTTTCGTAAGAAATAATACTATTTTTTAAATACTATTCAATTAAAACCCTTCCTGTTAGCCTGCGACTGAAGTCGCAGGCTAACAGGAAGGAAGCTGACTTCAATCGCCCAAAAAGCTATCGCATTACTTCTTTCAAAATAGCGATGGATTTTACTTCACCGAGGTTATCAATGTGTAAGCGATAAAAGAGTAAAATCGCATCTAATAGCTTGGCTCTGGCATTTCTATCTACTTTGGGAGCTTGGTCAAATTCACTTTGTAGCAGTACATCCAAGGTTTGTTCTAAATGCGTATCAAGAGGAACAAGGTGATGAAGCATTAACTCATACGAAAATTCTTTTGCTGATTCTGGGGCAAAACCTAAGTAAACCGCCAATTTCAATAAAAACTGTAAATGGAAGTTTTCAAAGTGTTGAGGTACTTCATCAAACCAAATAATCGACTCACAAACAAAGTTAAACAAAGGCATATTGCCAGCTTCTTCTTTCAAAATTCTCCCCAGCACTTCGGTAATAAATAAGGCAATAGATGATTTATGAATATCGAAGGGAACACTCTGAAAAGGATAGCTACATTTGATTTCTGAAATTCGATGAATGTCTTTATTTTCTTTATGATAAACTACCAAATCCAACAGAGTCAAGGGCTGAAACAGGGCTATTTTATTTTTAGAACGGCTACTCCGAACCCCATTTTCCACATAGTGTTGTATGCCAAACTCTTCGGTATAGATATTAACAATCACCGATGTTTCCCGATATTTGGTATAATTAATAACGATTCCTCTGGTTTTCTTTAGCATAATGTTTTGTGATGATTCACCCCGCTTTGCCTTGTGTTATTACGCCTCTCTGCACCAAGACAACTTGTCTACAGGAATTCTCTGTTCAATCTGTTCTCTCAAAATATCCATGATTTCGTCCACAGGCGTATCAGGGTCAAAACGAATAGGTTCTTTAAAGCTGACACACAAGGTGGTATTACGTTTTTTAAGACGTAGCCCTTTTTTGTCAAAAGCTCTTCTAAAACCATTGATGACCACAGGCACCACAATTGGGTTGTGAGCTTTTATCAAATGAGCTGTGCCTTTCCGTAAGGGAGCATAAGCGGTAGTCGTTCCTTGTGGAAAACTCACGACCCAACCATAACGCAAGCCTTTCCCAATCTTTTCATCGGCAGATGTATCCACTTCTCGTTTTACATCCTGCCCCTGAGCTCGCCACGAACGATTGACTAAAATTGCTCCTGCCTGAGCAAATAGCTTCGGAAGTAATCCTCCTTCGGTCATGGTTTCGGAAGCAGCTACGTAAAACAAACGAGCTTTCGGAGCGAGTAGATAAATAGGAAAGTTGATGGAATTTCGGAAGCCCCACTTTACACTAAAAAAAACATGGTACAACATGGTGACATCCATAAAATAGGTCTGATGATTCGATAGAAACAACACGCCTTGTTGAGGAAGCTTTTCTAAATGTTCTGTCCCTGTAATACGGGCTTTGTTATAAATGCGTACTCGTGCATAACTCAAAAAACCAAATAGGAGCAAGGTTAACCGTTTTATAAAAATCGGGTTTCCGAACGGATCTCTTTCTAGAAATCCGAATACATCCAACATGGGTAATACTTTTTTTATCTGTACTTTCATACCTCAACTATCAACATTTTAGGGGCAATCTTGTTATCTTTAGCAAAGCCCTTGTCTTTGAAAATCTAAGGTAACGCTTTTTAACAAAATCAAAAAATCCATTCCATGAAGGTCTTAATAACAGGAGGAAGTGGTTTAATAGGAACTCGACTTAGTCAGCTTCTTCTACAACAAGGATATTCGGTGGCTCATTTGAGTCGCCAAGCGACCAATCAATCAGGTACAATAAAACGCTATCATTGGGATATTGATAAGGGTATAATCGACCCCAAAGCACTACTGGAAGCCGATTATCTCATTCATTTGGCAGGAGCAGGCATTGCCGACGAACGTTGGAGCGATGCACGCAAGGCTGAATTAATTGCCTCAAGAACCAAAAGCATTGAACTGATTGCACAACAACTTGCAAGTATTAAGCATCACATTAAAGGCTTTACCTCCGCTGCTGGAATTGGTTATTATGGAGCAGATACAGGCGATGATACCGTTACAGAAAGCTATGTTAAAGGCAATGATTTTTTATCCGAATGTTCATTCGCTTGGGAAGAAGCGGGAGAACGTATCAAAAAACTAGGAATCAGAACGACAAAACTCCGTACAGGCATCGTTTTAGCTCGTGAAGGAGGAGCATTACCCAAATTAACCCAACCGATTCGGTATGGTATTGGGGCTGCCTTGGGTTCTGGAAAACAATATCAATCATGGATTCACCTCGATGATATTTGCCGCTTGTTTATCCACAGCATCGAAAACGAAACGATGCAAGGAGCATACAACGCCGTGGCTCCTAATCCTGTTCGTCAACAGGAATTGATTAAAATTTCCGCTCAAAAAATCAAGATGCCTTTGTGGTTACCCAATGTACCTGCCTTTTTACTCCGCTTATTTTTGGGTGAAATGGCTTGTCTTGTATTGGGTGGCAACAAGGTAATCAATCAACGTATTGTCAATGAAACAACATTTGAATATTCATTCACCAAGGTCGAAGATGCGTTGTCTGATTTATTGCCTTAATTTTGGACTGAAAAGAAGGGATATTTTTTCAAATCAATAGAAAAAAGTACCTTGCGAGCAGATAGCGAATGGAGGAAAGAATTTAATAGCTTCCATATCGTAAATCAAACATTACGCATTCATCATTAAACATTTAACATTATAATGAAAAACATTTTAGTGTATTGCGGTTCATCGGCTGGATATGATGCCGTTTATAGCGAAGTAGCAACAGCGGCTGGAAAAAGTATCGCTGCCAAAGGACAACGCTTGATTTATGGAGCAGGAAGCGGCGGTATTATGGGTATCATTGCCGATAGCGTATTGGCAGCAGGTGGCGAAGTTATCGGGGTTATTCCTTCATTCATGGGGCCATGGGAAGTGCAACACCCGAATTTAACCGAATGCCATGTCGTAGAATCCATGCACGCAAGAAAACAACTTATGGCTGAAATTTCGGATGCTGTAGTGGCTCTTCCTGGCGGTTGGGGAACAATGGATGAATTATTTGAAATCTTGACGTGGCGACAATTAGGCTTACACAAAATGCCCGTTGGTTTGTTAAATGTCAATGGTTTTTATGACCCTTTAATTGCCATGATTGATAAAATGGTCACAGAGGGTTTCTTGAAAGATTTTAACCGTGAGATGCTGTTAATTGATACTGATTTTGATTCCTTAATGAAACAATTAGAAAACCATGAGGTAAAAGATACTTCGGTGGACAAATGGATTAAAAGCGATAAAATGTAGTAAATGTTGAATGTTAGATTTTGGATTGAGTACTCCGACATAGTTATTTAACCACATAGGAGCATAGAAAACATAGTCATGTAAAAAATTGAGCATCTATTACTGATGTTTACTTTGTTCATATATGATTCTTAAAAAATGTGTCTTAGTACTTAATACATTGAAGCTGTTAAGCTTTAACCCAAGCATTCCTCTTAGCGGGTGAATTCATTCACCCGTGTCGAGAACGTTTAAACAGCTCCATAAACAATTAAATTTTGCACGATTAATTGCGATAATGAATTAGATGTAAACCTAATTCGTTACCGCAATTAGTCCTGTACAATCTTTTTCATCCTTTTTCGTTTTCCCAAAGCAGTTAATTGCCTGTAAACAAGCATCGGTTCTATAAAAAATACATAGTACTTTCGTGTAAGAATTTCCTGTTTAGAGATTTTAAAACAGACCTTCTTGCACTACTTATCACTATTTTATCATGAAAAACCCTTTATTCTTCCTCGGATGTGCCTTTGTTTTGGGCAATGTGACTTCACTAGCTCAAAATAAACCAGAAAATATTGGCTCGGCTGTAAATACAGAATATTCTGAACTCAACCCTGTGATGGCTCCTGATGGACGTACTTTGTATTTTGGAAGAAAAAGCCATCCTCAAAATAAATATGGTGTACTAGGAACAAAAGAAACTGGTGGCTCGCAGGATATTTGGTTTTCGGAAAGTACCATGGGAGCTTGGACAACGGCAAGAAGAATGCCCGAAACCCTAAATCGTGACCAATACAACACGATTTTTAGTATTTCGCCCGACGGACAAACGATGTTGGTAAAAGGGTCTTACAT
>JALRIJ010000073.1 GCA_023255485.1 Flectobacillus sp. | reverse complement strand
TCAAACATGGTCGCAAAGGTAGTTGTATGCACCCCTTTATTAGCAAAGCTTGAAATTTCAGTAGTTTTCAAATCCAAATCAGGTGCAATTTTATTGACTAATGTTGACTTCCCTACCCCTGAATGTCCTGATAATAGTGAAATTTTATCCTTCAATAAATCGTTAAATGCTTCAATTCCGATATTATCGACTACTGAAGTAAATACACAAGGATACCCAATTTCTTCGTACATAGCCGCCAAATCAGCCAGCTCATCCTTTTCATCTTCCGACAATAAGTCAATTTTATTGAACACAATCGTAGTAGGAATACGGAAAGATTCGGCCGAAACCAGAAAGCGGTCAATAAACCCTAAAGAAGTTTTAGGATGATTGAGGGTCGCCAACAAAATCGCTTGGTCAAGGTTTGCCGCCAAAATATGTCCGTGAGCCGTTTTGTGTACCGACTTACGAATGATATAATTTTCTCGTTGTTGAATATGGTGAATGATTCCCGTATTTTCGAGAACATCTTCTACCGTAAACTCCACGATGTCACCAACCGCTAATGGGTTCGATGTCTTCAATCCTTTTATTTTAAACTTTCCCTTCAAACGGCATTTCCAAATATGCTTATCCTCATCCTGTACTTCGTACCATGAGCCCGTTGAACGCATTACTAATCCTTTATAATTCATATTTTTAAAAGCCCCCTACCCCCCAAAGGAGAATGGGACGACGATGTTAAAGCCCCCTAACCCCCAAAGGGGAATTGGACGATGATGTTTTCTTTGATTATAATCCACTTTTTTTCAAAAAGTCGATTACTTTGGCTGTTCCACCTAAGTTTGCGGCCACGTAGTTTTTGATGATGGTTGCCTTTTCCAATCTTTTATTTTCATTAAAATAAAGGGCTTCAAAAGCTTTCTGAAAAGTTGCCGTTTGGTCGATAGGCATTGCTCCACCAATTTCAATTAGGTCATTGGCTTCTTGAAAACGCTTATAGGCTTTGTCTCCAAAAAAGATAGGTAACCCAAAAGTAGCAGCCTCTAGGGTGTTATGTAAACCTTTTTTATAAGCCCCTCCTATCCACGCAAATTCAGCATATTGATACAGCGACGATAGCATTCCGATATTATCTATTACTAAAACCTCCGCCTGTGCCAGCTCCTCACTAACTAATTGATTTGTAGCAATTTCAGAAAAACGAACACTCTTTTTACTCAATTGTTTTCTCCAAGACTCAATTTCTTCCGAATGAATTTCGTGTGGTGCAATGATAACTTTCAAAGGCTCTTTAAAGTTATTCAAAAAAGGCATAAATACCTGAAAATCTTCTTGCCAACAAGAACCAACAATCAGTAGTTTTTGTCCATTTTTAAACTGTTCTACAATCGAAATTTGCTTTTTGGCATCGGCAATCTGCTTCACACGGTCAAAACGGGTATCTCCTCCAATACTAATTTGTGGAATACCTATCGACTTCAACAAATCGAAAGACACCTGATTTTGTACGAAAATATGGGAGAAATTATGCAAAATAGCTCGGTAAAAACCACCATACGATTTAAAGAATACCTGATTAGGTCTGAAAATTGCCGAAAAAGAAATTACTGGAATCTGTTTTTCTTTCAAAATACGCAGGTAATTATACCAGAATTCGTACTTCACAAAGAAAGCGACCGATGGCTGAATGGTTTCGATAAAATCACGGGCTTTTGCTTCCGTATCAAGGGGTAAATAAGCGATTACATCCGCTCCTTCGTAGTTCTTTCGCACCTCATAGCCCGAAGGAGAAAAGAACGTCAACACAATGCGATAATGCGGAAAATTAGCCCGAAAAGCCTCAATAACAGGTCTTCCTTGCTCAAACTCGCCCAAACTGGCACAGTGAAACCACGCAGTTTGTACATCTGTAAGACGTTCCAAACGCTGATGCTTTCGTCCGTCAATCCACTGCTTTGCCTTTGTGTTAAAAGGACTTACCAGCGTGATGAGGACGTGATATAAATAGATGGATAGTTGATAAAATAGTCTTGCCAAGCGTAAATTTGATTAAATTTTGAATCAAATTTAAGGCTATTTCGTTACTGTTTAAAAGAAAATATTTAAACAAGTAAAAAATGAACTGGCATCAATTAACGGACATAGCCCAATTAGAAAGTATCAAAGAGGAATCTTTCACACAACCTGTCTTATTGTTCAAACACAGCACCCGTTGTTCTATCTCCTCAACGGCCTTAAATCGCCTAGAAAGAAACTGGAATCAAGAAGCAGTAGGAACGCTAAAACCGTACTACTTAGATTTAATTCAGTTCCGTCCGATTTCAAGTGCAATCGAATCAGAATTTAAGGTAGAACATCAATCGCCACAAGTATTGGTAATCAAAGATGGTGAGTGTATCTACAACGAATCCCACATGGGTATTTCATTCAACGAACTGACAGAAATGGTTTAATTGTAATGATTAATGTTTAATGCGTAATGATGAATGCGTAAATAGTAATGTTGAATTATGAATTTTAAATTTTGGATTTAACAGATTCGCTATTAGTCCTTTACAATAAATTTTACACAAGCACATGATTCATCATTACTCATTAACCATTACGCATTAAACATTACTCATTCTTAAACAAATTCAATATTCACGACTTGTTCTACATCGGGGTGTAGGCTTAGTGACACGGGACATTTGTGAGCAGTACGTTCAAATTTTGCTCGCTGTACTTCGTCTAAAGCTACGCTTGATTTGATGACTAAATTGATTTCTAAACGAGCAATACGTCTTGGAGGAGTTGCCGACATAATTTTGGTTACTTCTACCGTAGAGCCTGCCAATTCGATTTGGTCACGGTCGGCAACAATCGCCATAGTCGTAAGCATACACGTTCCCGTAGCAGTTGCCACTAAATCAGTAGGCGAAAAAGCCTCTCCCCTGCCCATATTGTCGGATGGAGCATCCGTAATTAATTCACTTCCAGACTGTACATGCACTGATTCCGTGCGAAGTTGACCCAAATAGGTTGTTTTTACTGTTGCCATAAAGGATAAGTTGTTTGTTCTTATTCAAAAGTACAAAAAATATACTAAATTTATACGCCTGATATTATTTCAGACCCATTGCTAGGTATCACAATCTCAACAATGATTTTTCGTTACTTTAGCATACTTATGGCATAAGAACCAATCATAATGAAAAAAAATAATTACGTCCCTTTATTGCTATTACTATTCCTTTGTTCTGGAAATCTCCTTTTAGCACAACGAAAAAACACGCCATCCGTTTCAGCAGGAAAGCAAGCTACAACAGCCAGTAAATCCGCTAATTCGAGACAACAGAGTAAAAAAGAAGTTGTTGACGAAGAGCATTATCATTCTATCTTATCTTTTGGCTTAACCACCAATACCAACTCAAGCCTTTTAGGAGGGATTGCCGCTCGTAAAGAAATTCTCATCAATCCAGAAGCCTTGCATCCTCAATTCCATTATATCAGCTTAGAATTTGTTAATGTGAATGCCTACCACGAAAATTCTATTTCACCCAATGGCAGTAGTTTTGTTTACGGTAAAAAGAATTATTTATTAGCCCTTCGCCCGCAATATGGACGAGAATTTAATATCTTCAAAAAATCGTCGGATGGTGGGGTAAATGTCAATGGAATTATTGCAGCAGGCCCTAGCATTGGCGTTTTAAAACCCTATTACATTGAATATGCCCTAAACAACACAGGCAGTAGAACCGCTTCTGTTGCTTATGACCCAGCAATACACGACCGTAGTCGTATCTTAGGGACAGGCAGTTTTTTTAGTGGCTTTGGGCAGTCGAAGTTTGTCCCAGGAGCCCATATTAAAGCGGGGCTAAATTTTGAGTTAGACTCCTATCGCAAAGGAAATATCAGTGTAGAAGTCGGTTTTTTAGCCGAAATTTATGCCAAACCTGTCGATATGTTGGCTTATGTTGACAACCAAAAAGTATTTACATCGGGTTATTTAAGCATCTTTTTTGGCGGAAAAAAATAAGGAATAGCAAACCAATTTCAAGTATTTGCTGTTTTTAGTGGATTAGGCATTAACTTTGCCGAAATACTACGTTCAATAAGCATTTACGGATATAGCGATGATAGAATTACCAGTAACGACCCCTACAAGAAATAGCAAAAAACCAGACTGGTTACGAGTTAAATTACCCATTGGGCAAGATTATGCCCGTGTGCGTAAAATCGTTGACGAATATAAATTACACACCATTTGCCAGTCGGGAAATTGTCCGAATATGGGCGAATGTTGGGGAGCAGGTACGGCTACGTTTATGATTTTGGGAAATGTTTGTACTCGTTCATGTACTTTCTGTGCAGTTGCAACAGGTCGCCCGAACGAATATGACGAAGATGAACCAAAACGTGTAGCGGAAGCAATTCAGTTGATGGGTGTAAAACACGCCGTTATCACTTCGGTAAACCGTGACGAATTGAAAGACCGTGGTGCTGAAATCTGGTACCAAACGGTGGTGAAGGTAAAAGAATTATCACCTTCTACCACGATTGAAACCTTGATTCCAGATACCAAAGGAAATTGGGATGCTTTAATCCGTATGATTGAAGGCGGCCAAGAAGTGGTTTCGCACAACATGGAAACAGTTGAACGTCTTTACCGCAGTGTACGTCCACAAGCACGTTATGCTCGTAGTTTAGAGCAAATCAAACGTACCAAAGAATTTGGAAAACGTACCAAAACGGGTATCATGCTTGGACTTGGCGAAACCAAAGAAGAAGTATTCAAAGCGATGGATGATTTAGCCGTGAACGGACTAGATGTATTGACGCTAGGACAATATTTACAACCAACCAAAATGCACCACGAAGTAATCGAATGGATTCATCCAGATACCTTTGCGATGTATAAAGAAGAAGGTTTAAAAAGAGGCTTACAATACGTGGAATCAGGTGCATTAGTACGTTCGTCGTACCACTCTGAGCGACATTTGTAATAAATCTAGCGATATAGAAAAGGCTACTCAAGTGATTGGGGAGCCTTTTTTTTTGTGCCTCTCTGCGATGTAATTATTCCACAAAGTTACACGGATAACCACGGCGTTTTTTTCGTAAAGTTAACTCTTTGTACATCCCTGTGTAGCTTTGAGGTACAATTCAAAATACTATACCGCAGAGTTCACAGAGAATCACGGAGTTTCACTGAGGTTTTCGTAATATCAACTCTTTGTGCATCTTTGTGGTACTTTGAGAAACTCTGTGGTACAACTCCCTTAATTTGAAGCACTTTTTTTCTTAAAATACAATGTTTGGAACGTATTTGAAGGTGTCCGTTGCGATGTTACTAATGCTAATAACTCATCGTTATAGCCTCTAATAGTTAGATTAACGTAAGTGGTTTGATTAACCAAACTCAAGAATGTAGCTTCTTCATTCATCAAATTTATGTCTCCTGCTAATTCTGTTTGAGATAGGGCTTGCGTTTGAATCCAACCTCGGTACTTATTGTAAATAAATAAGACACGATACTGATTCACAAAACTTTTCCCTGTTCCTAATAAAGTTGAGTCGTTCTGCATTTTAAGATTGAGCGTTACTTTCGCAAAACTAGGTTTGCTCAAAGTATCTTCATAAGACTTGAACACATAATCTCCTTCATAAGAGAGTAACCTTACTTTAGCTTCAAGAGCCTGCTTTTTCCAAAATGTAGAATCTCGAACCATTTCTATATCTGGTCCAGCACCGCAGCCCATTTCAGGATGCAAAAAACCAACGCCGTCACACGCAGTAAAAAAAAGGACAAAAAACGTCAAAGAGAAAAATAGGATAGTTTTCATACTAATTGTTTTAAGGTGAATTATAAGGCTTGGAGTTCCTTTCCGATTTAGAGACGAAAAAGGATAGGTTTCCGTTGCATTGGATTCAAAATTAAAACAAAAATTATCGACTAGTTAGCTATTAATCAACTAATTATTAAACGGTTAATTTAACACTTACCCTAATTCCTTATGCTTCACATATTGATCCACCCAGCGAAGTAAAAAGACGGCGACTACCATCGAACCGATGACGGTATAACCCAAAATATCGTAGCGTTCTAACATTCCATCTGGAGCTTTCACGACGATTAACCCCGCAACAAACGAAGCTACTCCTCCCGAAATTTGCTGAATTGATGAATTTACGCTCATAAATGCTCCTCTATCTTGTGGAACGGGTACAGAGGTCATTAAGGCAGAAGAGGCAATCATACGAGCCGAAATTCCCGCAAACATAAAGACGTTGATAACGGCAACTGTCCAAATAGGGGTTACTCCTAAATTACAGTAGATAGCCACCAAAATAGAGCTCAAAATAGAGCCTGCTACAAACATGTTGAACTTCCCGATTTTATCGCTCAACTTCCCTGATAATGGGCCTAAAATAAAAGACGACACCCCTGTGATGCCATATAAAATAGGCAATTGCTCTAAGGTCAGACCAATGTTATGAGTACTAAAGGCACTTCCAAAAGGCATGAGCATAAAGCCCCCTGTAGCCAACAAAACCGTTCCTAAAAATGCTCGTAAGTAATGCGGTTTGGAAACCGTAGTGTATAAATGCTTGAATGGATTACTCGTTGTTTGAATGGCTAAGTGAGACGTTACTGGTTTCATTTTAAAGGCAATTACAAAACCAACGACCGTACTAACTCCTACAATCATCGTAAAGGGAGCGTGCCAATCGAATTGATTCGCTAAGTACAGACCAATGGGTAAGCCCAACACCTGACTAGCCGCAAAGGACATTTGCACAAAACCCATCACTCTACCACGAACTTCTAGCTTAAAAATATCAGAAATAATGGCAAAAGATACAGAGCCAATCACCCCTCCAAAAATCCCCGTGATGATGCGAGCAATTAATAAAAACTCATACGTTGTTGCCATGGCACAAAGGATTGTGCCAAAAACGAAGCCTACATAAAAGAATAGTAAAAAGGCTTTGCGGTCGTATTTATCGGCAAAACCTGCTGCCAATAGTCCCGAAAGACCAGCACTGAAGGCATAAGCGGACACCACCATCCCGAATTGTTGGGTAGAAATTGCTAAGGCTGGCATCAAAATAGCCCCTAAAGGCGACAATACCATAAAGTCGAGTACGACGGTGAATTGAATAAAAGCAAGGACTGCAATCATAAAAATCTGATACGAATCGAATGCTGTTTTTTGTTGATTTTCCATACAAGTACCCCTTGGGGGGCTAGTGGGCTATTTTTTAAACACAATTGCCTTAACAGGCTGAATACGAGTAATAACAAAGGTTGGAATAATTAAAACCAATAGAACGAGTGAGATGGTAGCTAAATTGAGTAGGAGTACCACCAACCAATCCATTGCAATAGGGACAGTACTCATGTAATAATTAGCAGGGTCTAAAGGAATAATCTTATAGCGTTGTTGTAATAAACAAAAGCCAATGCCTAAGATATTCCCATAAAGAACCCCTCTGGCAATCATCGAAAAACCACTCCACAGAAAGACCTTTCGGATTTGCCAATTGGTACTACCGAGAGCTTTGAGGAGTCCAATCATAGGAGTTCGTTCCATCATCATTACTAGCAAAATCGAAATCATGTTAAAGCTTGCCACGAACAAGATTAAGACCAAGAAAATCACCATGTTTCTGTCCAGCAAACTCAGCCAGTCGAATAGTCCCATGAAACGGTCTGTCACTTTATCGAGCTTCATGTCGGGTTGCATTTTGTCTTGAATCAATTTAGCCGTCGCATTTAACTGATTAAAATCCCGCACAAAGATTTCGTAACTTCCGACGGAATCTGCTCCCCAACCATTAATTCGCTGAATCATCCGAATATCTCCGATAATCAGTGTTTTATCAAATTCCTCTAAACCCGTTTCATAAATTCCTTTTACCGTTAATTTACGAGGACGGTCAGGAGCATTGAGGAAATAAATAATGGCATGATCTCCTACTTTCAGTTCGAGACGATTAGCAATGATTTTACTGACTAAAATATCTTTGGAAATTTCATCCTTCGCAAAGCTAAGTTGTTGTCCTTCTACGATATTGTCTTTAAACTCCTTGAAAGCAAAATCTTTTCCGATACCCTTCATTACTACTCCCGCCATATCTTGCTTTGTTTTGAGGATACCTGCTTTTTGAGCCACCACCTGTAAATGCGTTACATTGGGTATTTGGAGATAGTGACGGTATAATTCGGATTCGGTGGTAATGGGATATTCCTCATACGATTCGTTGGCCGAAAATTTTGCGACCTTCACATGAGCGGTGAGACTAAAGAGTTTTTGACGGATTGCCCCTTTGAATCCAAACAAAATTCCAAACGCTCCAATCATCAAAGCCAAGCCTAAAGCGATGCTTCCGACTCCAATTTTAGTGACTGTACCCGAAAAAGAAGCAGTTTTTGTGTGTTGAATGCGTTGAGATATAAAATAGGGAAAGTTCATTCGGTGTTTTTTAGTAATTTTGAGTACTGGTTAAGCTCATTATCAATCGTTTCTAGCAACAATTGTTTCGTTTGCTTTGAAATACAAATAAAAGACAAATGTTTCGTATCCTCAAGAATCACCTCGTAATTACCGTATTTTTCCTGCTTTCTTCTTGTGTGGCATCAAGCCAACTGAGCAAAGGAGAACTACTAATGGGAGCAGAACAAACCAACCTATACGTACCTAATTTAGTCGGGAAACGTGTAGCCTTAGTTGTAAATCATACTTCGGTGATTCGTAATCATCAGGGTTCAGTAACACACTTGGCAGATTCCTTGCAACAGCTAGGGGTAAACCTAACGCTTATCTTCGCCCCTGAACATGGTTTCAGAGGTACAGCTAGTGCGGGCGAACACGTAGCAAATGGTGTTGATACGAAAACGAAGTTACCACTGATTTCACTATATGGGAGCAATAAAAAACCTACGGCAAGTCAATTAAAAGACATTGATGTAGTGATTTTCGACATTCAAGACGTGGGTGCGAGATTTTATACTTACATCTCTACCATGCACTATGTCATGGAAGCCTGTGCCGAAAATAACAAGGAATTTATCGTCTTAGACCGCCCCAATCCAAACGGGCACTATGTAGATGGCCCTGTCTTAGAAAAAGCATTTAGCTCCTTTGTTGGGCTTAACCCAATTCCTGTAGTGCATGGTTGTACCGTAGGTGAATTAGCCACGCTAATCAACGGCGAAGGCTGGCTTAAAAATGGGGTTCGTTGTAACCTTAGTGTTGTTACTTGTGCCAACTATCGCCATAATCAACGCTACAGCCCACCCATTGCCCCATCGCCTAACTTACCAAATTTGCAGTCGATTCTTTTATATCCTTCGCTTTGTCTCTTTGAAGGAACGGATGTTAGTGTAGGCAGAGGAACGGATACCCAGTTTCAGGTTATTGGCTCGCCAGTTGTTCGTCCAAATGCTTATACATTTACGCCAGAAGACAAAGTGGGAGCGGTTAATCCAATGCACGAAGGCAAGAAATGCTACGGTTTAAATTTAACGACCATTGATGCGAAACAACAGGGTTTTACGTTAAAATACCTTCTCGATTTTTACCAAAAAAGCCCTGATAAAACGAAGTTTTTCACCACTCCTGCTTTCTTTGATAAATTGGCAGGAACAGATACCCTCCGAAAACAAATTTTAGCAGGTAAAACGGAAAGCCAAATACGGAAGCAATGGACTACCGCCTTAAATCAGTATAAACAAATTAGAGCAAAATATTTATTGTATGAATAAAATCGTTTTGAGTGGCCATTTAACAAGTCTCTCCTAGGCGTTCCTTCAAAGGGTAACTCGTGGTTCGCTCGTCTTACCTTTTGAAGTTTAATCATCAACCCAATTCATTATCAATAACCACCAAAATTTTGAAAATCAAAAATATACTAATACAACTGATCGGATTCGTATGTTTTTCGGTGCTACTGATTTTCACCGTAGCGGGGCTATTTCTCTGGTTAATTCCTCAACCAAGTGAGCATTACCTTGCCACACTGGTCGAAAAGCAAAACCTACTCCAAAGCGTTAGCCCTCCTCGATTAATTTTGATGGGAGGTAGTAATTTAGCCTTTGGTACCGATAGCGAACTGCTCGAAAAAGAATTAAAAATTGCGGTCGTCAATGGCTCTTTAGACGAACACTTAGGGAGTTATTTCATGATGAAACAACTTGAAGCAGGCATCAAAAAAGGAGACCTTATCTTGATTTCGCTGGAGTATGATCTCCGTTCGGAAGGAGATTTGTCCACTCAATTGACCGTACTCGACAGCTATCCAAGTGCAGTGACATGGGTGAAACCTCGGCACTGGTTAACGCACTATCTTAGTCAGGTTGGTCATTATTCAGTCAGTACCTTCGATACCTTATATACCCGATGTATTCCGCCAAAAGCCAATTCCTTGACCGCTGTGTATCAACGAAAAGCTTTTTCAGAAAAAGGAGATATGAAAGGGCACTTATTCAAAAAAGTCATCAATCGTCCTGTATTTGAAATACAAATTGACACCCTAAGCGATTACAGTCAGCAGATTCAAGACATGAACCGTTTTATTGACTTGGCAACCCGCAAAGAAGCCATCGTCTATTTTACCTTTCCAAGTTTTCCTCAGAGTTGTTTTGAAAAAAATCAGCAGGGAATTCATGCCATCGAAAAACAATTGAGAGCCTCGCTCAAAACCCGCATTCTGGGAAGACCAGAAGATGCACTCATGGACGATGAACTCTTTTTTGATAGTCCGTATCACCCCAATACCAGGGGACGGCAAATTCGTTCGTATCGACTAATTCAGCTACTTGAAAGTACTCGAACCTTTCAAGAAATTGATTATACCACCGCTTTTGAGATTCCCATAAATCCGTAATTATGCTTTTCAATTCCTTAGAGTTTCTTATTTTTTTTCCGCTTGTCACCATTCTTTATTTTTTAATTCCTTATAAATTTAGATGGTTACTGCTATTACTCGCTAGTTGCTACTTTTACATGGCGTTTGTGCCCATCTATATGCTTATTTTAGGCTTTACGATTGTGGTGGACTACTACGCAGGCATCTGGATTGAAGCTGCCGAAGGGAAAAGACGGAAAGCCTTTTTGACTCTGAGCTTAATTGCTAACATTGGCGTATTGGCAGTCTTCAAATATTACAATTTTATCAATACCAATTTTACGTGGTTACTCTCGGGTTTTGCTCTTAAAAACCCCATTCCTTTCCTGACGATTTTATTACCTATTGGCTTATCTTTTCATACCTTTCAGGCAATGAGTTATACCATTGAAGTCTATCGAGGAAATCAGCAAGCGGAGCGTCACTTTGGGATTTATTCGCTCTACGTGATGTTCTATCCTCAATTAGTCGCAGGCCCTATTGAACGTCCCCAAAATGTCTTGCACCAATTTCATGAAAAATATGACTTCAATTATCAGCGAGTAACCGACGGCTTAAAACTGATGGCATGGGGTATGTTCAAGAAAGTGGTTATTGCCGACCGTGCGGCTCTTTTTGTTAACTCGGTTTATGATCATCCTTTCGACAAAAGTGGTTTCCCCCTGATTATCAGTACGATTTTCTTTTCTTTCCAAATTTTTTGTGATTTCTCGGGGTACTCAGATATTGCCTTAGGTTCGGCACAGGTGATGGGTTTTGAATTAATGAAAAACTTTGACCGTCCCTACTTTTCCAAAACGATGTCTGAATTTTGGAGACGTTGGCATATTTCGCTTTCTACTTGGTTTAGGGACTACCTGTATATTTCTTTAGGTGGAAACCGAGTTTCCAAATGGCGAAAAGAATACAATTTATTTCTTGTCTTTCTGGTAAGCGGTATCTGGCATGGAGCAAGCTGGAATTTTATCATTTGGGGAGCGATTCATGGCTTTTATCTTGTCTTCGCTAATCTGACTGCTACGTTTAGAAATACCTTTATTCAGTTCGTTGGCATGAAGCAATTCCCTTTTTTGTACAAAATAATTCAAGTAAGTTCTGTGTTTGTATTGAGTAGTTTAGCATGGATTTTCTTTCGAGCATCGGATTTTTCTAAGGCACAATACATTCTGAGTCATTTACTTAGTAACATAGGGGAGCAATTGGGACAACTTAGCAACGCCACATTCATTCAAGAGAGCATTTTATTAAAACAAGGAGGCATTCAATTCAGCATCTTAATCGTGGCTATTCTAGGCATGGAAACCATTCATTATTTGCAAAGAGGACGAAGTCTCCGAGCACAACTTAAACAACAACCAACTTGGTTGCGTTGGTCGCTTTACTACGGAATTATCCTGAGTATCTTGCTTTTTGGTGTGTTTGATAAACCTGCTCAGTTTATTTACTTTCAGTTTTAAGTAGGCAAGTAGGCAAGTAGGCAAGTAGGCAAGTAGGCAAGTAGGCAAGTAGGCAAGTAGGCAAAAAAAACGGCATGAGCTTTGGAAACCAAAACTTATGCCGTTTTTTATTTCAACAATTGGTAATAAAATGGGAATGCCATTTCATCATTCAATATTCAAAATTTATCATTTAAAATTCAAACTTACTTCGTTCACCCAGTTGGTAAATAAGGCTTCTTCTAGATCGCAAGCATGGCGAGCGTGGGTTTCCCAGTTAGGAGAAAACTGCTCTAATTGAGTTTTCATTTCTGCCAAATGCCCCTCTTCTTCTAAAATGATTGACTTCATATTTACTTTAGAGGCTGCTTTATCCAATGCTTCTTGATAAACAGGATAAAGTTCATCGGCACGTACTTCAATCGAATAAGTTACCAGTAAATAAGCTGCAAAACGCAGGGCTGCACCCGATAATTCTAATTCATTTTTTAAGTATCTAGAAACCTGAATATCCAACCAATGCAAATACGAATAACTAGCAAAGGGAGCTAACAAATAGTCATCTTCGTAGGTAGGATAATCGGCGATGTCACCTACTTTTGAAATTTGTTTC
>JALRIJ010000072.1 GCA_023255485.1 Flectobacillus sp. | reverse complement strand
GTCTGGAGCTAAAAAGTCTGTGTTTTGTGTAGGAACACCATCCACTACATACAATGGGTTGTTACCACCAAATGAACCAAAACCACGTACACGAACGATTGATGTCGTACCTGGCTGCCCACTTGTAATTACAGTAACCCCTGAAACTTTACCTTGTAATTGTTGTTCGATGTTACCTGATGGAACTGCAGCTAAATCTTTCGCTTTAACAGTCGAAATTGCAGCCGTTGATTCTTTTTTGTTACTGCTTGAGTAACCTGTTACGATAACCTCATCTAACGCTGAGATATCTTCATCTAATACTACGTTGACAACACTCTGTCCACCAACTTTTACTTCTTTGGTTTTGAAACCAACACCTGATAATACCAATACATCCGCACCTGGCTTAATGTTCAATGCGAAATTACCTGTACCATCTGTACTCGTACCCGAACGAGTACCTTTTACTACTACACTAATCCCTGGAATCCCCTGATTGTCAGCACCAACAACCTTACCTGTAACTCTTCTGTCTTGTGCAAACGACGATACGCTGTAAATTAACAACGCTGTAAGCACCAAGACGTGCTTAAAATAAAAATGTAATTTGTTTTTCATAGAATTTGCTTTTTGGATAATAAATGAAACAAAAAATGTTTGAGTAAATGGACGTTTTCCTTACATAATAGCCTCCTTTCTGTGCATTTTTTGGTACTAAAAAAAATATGTAAAATGAAATTTATTAAACTATTGTATCAAAATGATTCATTGTCAATAAACCCTTATTTCACGGTTTAATCTAACTCCAGCCTTGTCAATGAGCATTTACAGCAGTTCCAACTAAGATAAATACAATTATAAACCTGTTATATACTGTTCTGTGTAGTAAAATTGACCATAAAATGTATTCCATGCAAATTTTTCACGTTTTTTTTATAGATTTTTTTTCAACTACTACGCCATAGTATTCCCCTACTAAAAAACTATACTAATTTAGTGCATCACTTAGTTCAAATATTAAATAGGGTGTTTTAAGACTATGAAGAGGGTAATGGAAATAGATACTTCTATAAACAAGTGCGTCGAGATATTCGTCAATTGTTCCTCTTCTATATATGTAAGCTAAGAATTTTCATACAAATCTACTAGCTATTCGACAAAAAGAACTAGTACTATTTTATCAATTTATAATACAATTAAAACTTCCTTGTAATAAGCCTCTCACAATCCAATATCTCGTCTCAATGAGGTCTGTAAAGGTTTTTTTTAGTAAAAATTAAATTTTAGCTTCAAATAATACATTACATAATGTTATCCAAATTCTTTGCCCCCTAGCAACGGCAATCAAACATATAATTCCTATATTGTAGAAAAAAACGTATCTTAACGTGTAAATTTGTCTATCTATCGAATACCACCACTGACCTTTGTTTGTACGAAAGAGGAATATAAATTCGATACACGACATTGTTTCAAGGAATAGAATCAGCTAAGTCGATAAACTGACTTCAACTATATAAAATTTATTGCCCTAAAAATTTATGAGTCAATATCCTTTACAAATTGAGCCCAATGCTCAAAAGCCAAAATACCAACAACTAATTGATGATATTATCCTGAAGATTCAGACAGGGGAACTGAGACGTGGAGATAAGTTACCTACTATCAATGAAATTACCACTTCATTGGGAGTAGCTCGTATGACCATTATTAGAGCTTATGAAGAACTACGAGAAAGAGGGATTGTTGCAGCACAACATGGTAAGGGATATTATGTTTCATCGACTGATATACAAACGAGCATGAACGTATTTGTGCTATTTGATGCGATGAACTCTTACAAAGAAATTTTATTTCAAGCATTAAGAGACTCTTTGGGGGATAATGTGACAATCAACTTGTTTTTCCACTATCATGATGTAAAGGTATTTGAAAATGTAATCGTGAATAACCTTGGCAACTATAATTTCTATATCATCATACCTCATTTTAATATTGATGTATCTCCTATTGTGAGCCTTATTCCCAAAGACAAACTACTAATTCTAGATATTGATGTGGAAAATTTGGGCAGTGATTACGCTGTTTTACATCAAAATTTTGAAGACAATATTTATAAAGGGCTATCTGAAGCATTACCTCTTTTGAAGAAGTATGAATCGTTAACCATTTTCTTGAGCAGAAACCAATTTCAATATACTCCTAAAGCATTACTGAAAGGATTCAAGAATTTTTGTCATGATTTTCATATCGAATATTCTATCATTGATAATTTAGAAATTGAACTCATTAAAAAAAGCCATGCGTATTTACTATTTATGGAAAATGATATCATTCGATTTATCAATTATGCGAATAAGAATAAACTTACCCTAGGAAAAGATGTGGGCTTATTATCTTATGATGATACTCCTATCAAGGAAATCCTATCTGAAGGTGGTATTACAACGATTTCTAATGATTTTGCTCTCATGGGAAAAATGGCGGGAAGAATGGTGCATAATCGCCAAAAAGGTAAAATAGCAGCTCCTTCTTCACTCATTACACGAGGTTCTCTATAATCTTTTTACAAATCATCGAAACCATTTTGGCTATTTAAGAGTATTTATGGTAATATATTCTTCATTTTCACCAAATCAAACTTATCAAATGAAACGTTTATCCTTTCTTTTTGCTCTCTTAGTTTCTTCGTATGCTGGGTATAGCCAAAGCTGTTGTGGTGTAGGCAAAGCTGATTGTCGTCCGGATGATATGCAATTAATGGCATCGACTAAAGAATTTCAAAAAGCACACATAGCACCGCTTCCTTATACTCACGTGAGTATGTATGGAGGTGAAATGATTACGTTCCCAACTCCAGACGGACAAAAAGCGAATGCTTATATCATCAGAGCGATTAAACCAACCAATAAATATTTATTCGTTTATCAAGAATGGTGGGGGTTGAACGACCATATCAAAAAACAAGCAGACATTTTTTATAAAGATTTAGAAAGTGTAAATGTTATTGCAATTGATATGTATGATGGTAAAATTGCGACCTCTGCGGATTCTGCGGGTAAATATATGAGTACTGCAAACCCTGTTCGCTTACAATCAATTATTCAAGGAGCTTTAAGTTTTGTTGGACCAAAAGCTAAAATCGCCTCAGTAGGTTGGTGTTTTGGGGGTGGTTTATCTCTCAAGTCAGCACTATTAGAAGGCAAGCAAGCTGTAGGTTGTGTAATGTATTACGGAATGCCTGAAAAGGATGTAGCAAAATTGGCTACTTTAAAGTGTGACGTATTAGGGCTATTTGCTTCAAGAGAGAAATGGATTTCGACAGCCGTAGTAAACGAGTTTGAAGCCAATATGAAAACAGCGAAAAAGAAATTGACTGTTAAAAGCTTTGATGCTGAACATGCGTTTGCCAATCCATCAAATCCGAACTTTGACAAAGCAGCCACGGATGAAGCTTACCAACTAGCAATTACTTACTTGAAGGCTAAGTTGAAATAAAATAAATTATTGACGTCTACCAACGTTATTGCAAAACTCGATGCCTAACAAGGTATCGGGTTTTATTTTGTCTTATTCTTCTTCAACAGTATGCTCAACAATAGTTGAAGACATAGAGATTCTCCTCACAGAGATACCATTTTGCTATCTTTTTCGTTATTTTGTAATCACAGAACTTGTAAATGAATGAGAACAATGAAAAATATACTTCTTTTAGCACTGTTATGTACGTCACTCTCTTCGGTTGAGGCCAGTCCACTTGAATTGAAACATTCAACAACAGTAAGAGTAGAAAACTCGCAAAAAGTATCTTATCGTAGACGTAGAAAAAAAGGATTTTTCTGGCGTTTATTCCACAAAAACGATTGTGGTTGTCCCAAACATTAAAAGACGATGAAATTTTTGTAAGCATTTCATGTCATTTTGCTGATAATTGTGCATTTTTACCAAGTTTTTAGTAATCCCAGTTTTGTCTTATAATTTCTCTATTCGTCATCATTTGAGGGAAAAAGAAGCAAAACAATAGCTGCACACTTAACATTGATTAGTGATTATGATGCTTTCCACTGAATACATTACTTCTCCGTCGAGCACCTCATTTTCGTTTGAAAGAACCAGCCTTTCGTATTTCGATGCCCCTTTTCACTCGCATTCAGAATATGAATTAACGCTGATTCTTAAGAGCGAAGGGAAGCGTTTTGTAGGAAATCATATCGCTAATTTCAGTGAAGGAGATTTAGTGCTGATTGGCCCCAACGTACCCCATTGCTGGAAAAACGACGGTATTGGACTGGAAGATTCCTCTCAAGCGATGGTCATTCAATTCAAACCTACGTTTTTAGGGCAGGGTTTTCTTGCATTGCCAGAACTGACAGCTGTTCACTCCTTACTAGAACAAGCAAAAACAGGTATTCAAATTAACGCTCCAACCCGTCAACGTATTGCAAGGGAACTCCTTTTCCTAATGAACGTCCCTCCCATTCAAAAGCTATTAGGTCTTATTGATATTCTCAATACCATTGCCCATTCAAACGATTATACCGTCTTAGAAAGTAGTCTGCCTATCGAGAACTTACCGAAAGGAGATTTAGACAAAATCACGAAGGTATATGCTTACGTAGTTGCTAATTATACGCAAGAAGTCCACCTCGATACCGTAGCGTATCTGGCAGGAATGACAGAAACAGCTTTTTGTCGCTATTTTAAACGTATCACAGGTAAAACATTTTTGGATTTAGTAACCGAATTCAGAATTAGTCATGCCTGCGACTTACTAATCCACAGCGACAAGCAAGTTGCTGAAGTATGTTTTGAAAGTGGATTTGGGAATATTTCACATTTCAACAAACAGTTCAAGACTGTAACAGGATATAGTCCACTTCATTATAAGAAAAAACAGTTAAATCACTTAATGGCTATCTAAATAAGGTAATAACCATTTAACCTTTTTTGCAATTGAGCTAATGATAATTTGTATAATTTTATCAAAATTTCCTTTATGTACCTACTAGTAAGCATGATCATAGGTAACCATCGGAAGACTAATTAGCCATATTTTATTGATATTCAGTCTATTAATACAAATAAGATATACTACAGCGAGTATATCAAGCATTGGACACGGTGGTGTCAACTTAAAAAGGATGAACTAAAACAATGAAAAAACAAAAAGCGTACTTTTTTTTACTCTTACTAGCAGGCTTTTTAGGAAGCTGTTCTAGTAAAGACAAATACGAAGATTCGAAAGTAGAGCCTAATACTTGCTCTATGATTTTTATTGACAAGTCTGTCAGTGTAGATGTCAATAAAGCGTTTGTGAACGAGAAATATACAACGATTATTAATCAATTGATTGATGATAATGTAAAAATGAAAGGCGATAAAATAGAGGTGTATTTTGTACATGAAAATACGGCAAAAGGAAAAGCGGCTGAAATGGTTTGTCGTTCAGAAATGGAGAAAATAGAAGGAGCCAGTTCGACTGATTCAGAAGCAATTGCAACAGAATACAATCGCTCGTTGCAACGGGAAAGAAGTATTTACAAAAAAATGGTTTTGACGCAATTGGCCTCTCAAAATACCTCATCAAGTAAAAATAGCACGGATATTACGGCGGCTCTTCCTTTAATTGACCAACAAATTGCCAAAGGCTATAATGTAAAAGCTTATTTTTTATCGGATATGGTCGAAAGTATGCAGAAACCTAACCGTAGAGATTTTCACAGAAATCCTCCCACCGACGATGCAGCGGCTGTTGGTTGGGCAAGAGAAGATGTGGTAGCACTAAAGCCATTACTTCCAAATATCACTACTGCTACCATTTATATCGCAAAACCATTCGAACCAACTGCCTCAAGCCGTAAAAACAACCCTGCAGTTTCTTCCTATTGGCAACGCTTATTTATGGAATTAGGAGTGACAAATGAAGTCATAGAGTTATAAACAAGCAATCAAAAAGAAAAGTCCTAACCATGTTATTTCATCGTTAGGACTTTTTTTATGGTACGGCTACCAGCGAGAAAGCATCTCTGAACGGTGAGCGTCTAGTTTCAAAAAGATAAATAATAAAATAGAGAATGACCACAACGAAGAACCTCCATAACTAAAAAAAGGTAGTGGAATCCCAATTACAGGCATTAGCCCAATAGTCATTCCAATATTTACTAAGAAGTGAAAAAAGATAATGGAGACTACCCCATAGCCATAGACTCGAGCAAATCGATTTTTTTGCCGATTTGCCAAAAAGGCGACTCGTAGTAATAACCCTACAAACAAACCGATGACGACTACACTGCCTAAAAAACCATGTTCTTCTCCAACGGTACAGAAAATAAAGTCGGTACTCTGTTCGGGTACAAAGTCAAATTTAGTTTGTGTTCCTTGCAAAAATCCTTTTCCTAATAGACCACCAGAGCCAATCGCAATTTTCGCCTGACGAACATTATATCCTGTTTTTTTACTATCAAAATCTGGATCTACCAATACTTTTATACGATTACGTTGGTGTTCTTGCAAGATATGGTTAACCGCCCAATCGACCCCTGTAACAAACAATCCCATTACCATAGCAACCCCGATAATGGACATAATATTACGAGTTTTTCGTTCATAATGTGGCATTATCCAAACCACTAGACCTACCAATACTCCCAAACCGATATAAATTTGCCACTGCTCGTAAATAAGGGCTAAAACAAATAAAATAATCACAGTCAGGAACGAGGCTGGATAAAAACCCGGTAAGCCTTCACGGTATAATAAGATTAAAAATGAAGCAAATACTAAGGCAACCCCTGTTTCGTGCGAAACTAGAATTAGTATCGGTGGCACCATAATAATTAAGGCTGCATTTACCTGATCTTTTAGCTTCGTTAAATTTACTAAGGGCGTACTTAAATATTTTGCTAAGGCCAAAGCCGTTGCCATTTTGGCAAACTCAGCAGGCTGTAATTGGAAACTTCCTACTCTGAACCAAGAGTGTGAGCCTTTTACTTCTGTTCCGACCACCAAAACGGCCACGAGCATAAACATAAAAAAGCCATAAATAAAAAAGGCAAAGGTATCGTAAAAGCGATAGTCAATGACCAAAATGGCGATAATAATCAAGGCGGTTGTACCAATCCAAATCAATTGTTTACCCGCATTAGTATCAAAAAAACCTTGGTCGCCAATCCAAAGAGGGTTTTCTGGATTATAAATAGCTGCATAAATATGGAGCCATCCGACGGTAACACATACGATGAATAAGAGTACCGTAATCCAATCTAAATTTCGTGATATTGTTTCTTCTCTTGCCAATGTTTGGTGAGTGTATAAAGTGGTTACTTATTTCTTTAATGCTTTTTTAGCCTTTGCTTCTTTTAATTCCGTTAGTCTAGCTTGCTCTGCTGCTATTTGCTCGGGCGATAACATTGGAATTTTCAACGTTGGCTTTTGCGGTGCTTCAGGAACTAGCGGGAAAATACGCTCTCTCGTTGTTTTCAGTAGCTCATACGCTTTAGGCTTAGGCTTACGCACGATTCCTTTTGAATGACTTAAGACACTCAAGACATTGCCCAAATAACTTTTATTTTTCCAACGCTCTTCCATGGCTTTTCGCTCCACTTTTCCTTTAATATATTTTTCGATACAAAGGGAGGCAATCGGAGCGGCACTACTTCCTCCAAATCCTGCATTTTCAACAAATACAGCGATGGCTATTTTAGGGTTCTCTTTTGGAGCAAATGCGATAAAAATAGCATGATCCTCTCCTACTCTGTTTTGTGAAGTTCCCGTTTTTCCACATATCTGAATATCACTCATACGAGCCTCTGCCGCTACTGTACCTGCATTTACAGCCCCAACCATTCCTTCGATTACAGGAGCAAAGTGACGTTCGGCAATACCAACCGACACTTTCTCTTTATATTTAGTGTCTATTGAACCAATTTTCCCAATTCCTTTTACTAAATGTGGACGAATGTACCAACCTCTATTAGCAATAATTGCCGCCACATTGGCCATTTTCAAGGGGTTGATAATTAACTCTCCTTCGCCAATACCTAAGGAGTAAATGTTAGAAAATTTCCAACTCAATTCTCCTTTATATACTTTGTTGTAATACTCAACACTTGGCAATTTCCCAGAAGTTTCATTAGGTAAGTCAACATCTAATTTTTGACCAATTCCAAATTTAGCTGCCATTTCGTTCCAACGTCTTACTCCTTCTGCCGATTTTTTAAACAGATTATGTTCATGGTTATTGTAGATAATGCGTTTAAAAGTCTGATAAAAATATGGGTTACACGAATTTCTAATCCCCATCATCAAGGAATTTGAATTACCGCCACAGTGACATTTAAGAGGAGCTCCTCCATGTCCAAAACCTGTCCCGGGTGTAATAACCCCCATTTGAAGAGCAATTAAAGCCTGTATCAACTTAAAGGTTGACCCCGGACGATAATATGCACTCGGCGGACGATTAATCAGTGGGTGAAGTGGATCTAAGTTAAGCGTTTGAAAATACTTAGAAAAAGTACGTCCAGCTAATAAACTTGGGTCATAAGTGGGGGCAGACACCATCGCTAGTACTTCTCCTGTTTGAGGTTGAATCGCCACCACGCTACCTACCTTATGTTGCATCAAACTATCTGCAAGATTTTGTAATTCAATATCAATGGATGAAATCAAACTTTTCCCTGATACAGGAGGTCGGTCAAAAGTACCATTTCTAAAAGGCCCCTTTTCAATTCCACGGCTGTTGACCATCACATACTTTTCTCCCCGCTGTCCTCGGAGCTCTTCTTCATAAAAACGTTCGAGCCCTGTAACCCCTACATAGTCTCCTTGTCGATAGTATTCTTCTCCTCCCTCATCTGCCTGCTTTTCTAAACGTTCTGGACTAATTTCTCCTACATACCCTAGTGCATTGGCCATACTCTTATGCTGATAAGTTCTGATGGAACTCATCTGAAACGAAAAACCAGGGTAATCCACCATGGCATCTTGTACCTTAGCATAATCTTGAATCGACAATTGACGAATAAAGAGAGAGGGACGTACAGGCGAAAACACACGAGCAAGCTTCGTTAAACTATCAAAAGTAGAACGAGTAATATTGAATAAATGACAAAAACGAAGGGTATCTTGTACTTTTGCCTTCTTGGGCGTAATGTATAAGTCGTAAACGGGTGTATTATAAACAATCAATTTATGATTACGGTCATAAATCAATCCTCTAAAAGGCGTTTGTACTATTTTTCTAATGGCATTATTTTGGGCATCCAACTTATAGGATTCATCTACTACTTGTAGAAAAAATAGCCTAACCACATAGATAAGAGCTATTAGGATAAAGAATCCATTTATTATTTTTTTTCTTACTTCGTCCACCGGATATGTATTTTATTTTAAAAGCAAGGACTCACTACACAGGCTTTTTTTCACAATCGAGCACCAACAACTAACCTTTGCAAGCTTGGGTATGATCAAGTACTTCTTTTTATTTTTTATACTACAAAATTTGCTGTTTTTAAGCAGATTGGCAAGAAATCGTTTGAAATCTTACATATTTTAACAAAAGGAAAACGAGCCCATTAAAATCGGGCTATTTTATCATAAAAATCCTATAGAAATCTTCGTAAAATGATGATTATCCTATTTTACAAAAAAGCTAATTGCCTGATTATCAATAAAAAAATAATAACACAATATTCATTGAGTACGAATAGGCTATTCTTTGGGTAAACTCTTTATTAATAAATACATGGCAATAAAAATAAAGAGTAAGGAGCAAGAGACGGAGAACCAAGGAGTGCTTGTCTGGAAATGACCGTCCAACCACCGTCCAATCATTACACCTGCAAAAATGGTGATGAGCATTTGCATTCCTGCTCCGATATAACGCATATATTTGTTGGGTGATTTGTCTTCCATGACGATTTTGTAGTCTGTATTTTACGGTATTAAACAAAAATACTCATTTGGCACGGTAAGTGATACTAATTTTAAGTTATTTTGCGTTAAACTACGAGTGCGATTCTCCACTCTATTCTTTTATGAACACAAAAAATCTACTATATAGTGTCTGTCTAATGGTTGTATTAGGGGCTTGTTCGCAATACAGCAGCTCTCCTATTAGCGTTGCTTTTCATAATACAAACGCCAAATTCAATGCCTTATTACAAGCAAAAGATAAACTTACAGAGGCTGAAAAAACAATATTTGATAGTCGAAAGGATAATTATACACAATTGCTTCCCATTCTTGTTCCAACGGACTCGTTAGCAGCGGGTGCGGTCAATGAACAATTGACAGCCGTTATCAAGAAAGCATCGCTTGTAGCAGAACGTCATCAAAACTCTAAATGGTTAGACGATGCCTACGTACTCATTGGACAAGCCCGTTTGATGAAAGAAGATTTTAAAAATGCCATTGAAACGTTCAAGTTTGTGAATACCACTGCCACAGGTGATAATGAACGTCATGCGGCTCTCATTGGACTGATGCGTGCCTATACCGAGCAGGAAGAATTTACGACGGCTCTCAGAGTGGCAAACCTGTTGAAGGAAGAACCGCTTAACAAGAAAAACACCCGTGATTTTTACCTCACCAAGGCATATTTACATCAACTTAAAGGCGAATACAAAACCTCTGTGGCTATTTTAGAAGAAGTACTACCGATGATGAGAAAGAACGAGCAAAAAGCTCGTGTTTTCTATGCTGCCGCTCAAATGTATGAACTATTGAATAATACCTCAGAAGCAAGTGCCTGTTACCTAGCTGCTAATAGGAGTAATCCTTCTTACGAGCTAGGATTCTACGCTCGCTTGAATAATGCCTTACTATTGGGAGAAACAGATAGTTTTGAAAAACTATTGAACGACCCTAAAAACCATGATTTAGAAGACAAAATTTACGAAGCAATGGCGGCGGCTTCTCTTCGTAAGGGACAAACAAAAGATGGAGTGGCTCTATTAAAACAGGCGAGTGCTAGTAATCAAGATGCAAAACAGCTCCCTTATACGTTCTTGAAACTCGCTGATTTGTACTATACGAAGTTAGTCAATTATGAAATTGCGGCTGCATACTATGATAGCACAGCTCAATCACTTCCTCAAAGCGACCCTGATTATAAACGAGTTATCGAAAAGCAACGAATGCTAAGTGCGTTTATGAAACAGAAGCGAATTATCACGAAAGAAGATTCGGTACAACGCTTAGCAAAATTATCTCCTGCTGATTTGGACAAAGAACTCACAAAGGTTATCCGCCAACAGCAAGCAGAGGAAGAAGCAAATCTTCGTAAGTCGCAAGAAATTTTGACCAAAGCAATGCAGCCTAAAAGCAATACTGTCGATAATTTTGCAGACCCAAACAAGACTAGTTGGTATTTTACCAATACGATGGCTTTATCACAGGGAAAAAGCACCTTTACTTCGCTTTGGGGAACGAGGGCTCTAGAAGACAACTGGCGTAGAAGTAGTAAAGACAATGGAGCCGCCTTTAACGGTGTAGCAACTACCACAGGGCAACGTACTCGTACGTATACCCAACAAGAATATGTGAGTCCTTCGGCTAAATTAGAAGCTCAAAAAGCTCTACTAAAGGCTGAAATTCCTTTTAGTGCCGAAGCCTTATCGGCCTCCCAAAAGCGTAAAGAAGATGCCATGTTTGAGTTAGGGAAAATCTATAAATTAGATTTGAACGAACCTAAAAATGCCATCGCCACCTTTGAAAAATTACTACTAATCTTCCCCAACACAGAACACGAAGCTGAAACTTTGTACTTGCTTTGCTTGCTGAACGAAGATAATCCAGCGACTAAAGAACAGTATAAAGCACGTTTATTGAAGAAATACAACGATTCGTATTTTGCTCGTTTATTGAACCGTGGCAGTAATGAAACCTTGAGCAGTGGTAAGGAAATCGAAGCTCAAAAACTTTACTCTGAGGCTTATTCGTATTATGAAGCTAATAACTATGCAGATGCCTTGGCCTTTATCAATACTGCTTTAAAAGAATACCCTAATAGCCAGATTGAAGATAAATTTGTGTTCTTAAAAGCACTTCTTCTTGCAAAAACTGAAAATAAAGAGGTATATCAAAAAGCCTTGAGTAATTTTGTGAAGGATTATCCTAAAAGTTCCTTATTGGTGTTAGCAAAAGAACGTCTTGCCGTTTTTGATAATAAATAATTTCATACCCATCTGTATGCAAAAAGATAAACTCAATTATTTTTTGATAACTGCTCTTGGAGCAGTTTTTTTTATTCCTTTCATTGGTTCATCCCACTTGTTTGATTGGGAT
Source organism: Flectobacillus sp. (assembly GCA_023255485.1). Taxonomy (GTDB): domain Bacteria; phylum Bacteroidota; class Bacteroidia; order Cytophagales; family Spirosomataceae; genus JALRIJ01. The sequence goes on along the minus strand of JALRIJ010000072.1, from coordinate 729 downwards.
GAAATCAACTTTGCAGAGTCTGCCCGAGAAATGATGATAACGGGTAATTATGCAACCGTACAAATCAACTTTGAACCATTTTGGGAAAAACCTCCACTTTTCTTCTGGATGCAGGTATTAGCGATGAAGGCATTCGACGTTTTCAATGTATCGTCCTCTTTTTCACCTGAATTTGGGGCAAGATTTCCGAATGCTATTATCGGGATTATTACCTTGTTTGTGTTTTATAGCATTGGTAAAAAATTGTATAATGCCAAGTTTGGCTTCCTTTGGGCCTTGGGCTATTTGGGTTCTTTTACTCCCCATCTTTATTTCAAATCGGGTATCATTGACCCGACTTTTAATCTCTTCATTTTCTTAGGAGTCTGGTTTATGTCAAGGGTACTTTCTCCAACATCGGAATCGCTTTTTGAGTCAAAAAATCATACAAAATGGACGCTACTTTCTGGTTTATTTATCGGACTAGCTATTTTGACTAAAGGTCCAGTTGGGGGGCTTCTTTGGGGCTTAACGATTTTTGTTTATTGGGGTTTACAAGGATTTTCAGGGCAATTTTTCAAGAATGCTATCAAACCCGTTGCCATAGCTGTTGGGGTAGCTTTTCTAGTTGCCTGTATTTGGTTTGGTTTATCCATCTACGAAAACGGCTGGGGGTTATTTGCCGATTTTATCAAATACCAAATTCGCCTCTTAACTACAGGTGATGCAGGACACGAACAACCGTTCTAC
>JALRIJ010000071.1 GCA_023255485.1 Flectobacillus sp. | reverse complement strand
GTTGCGAATCCGAATAATGCTAGTCGTAACAATGCTAGTTTCAACTGTAGCAATAGTTTCATTAACGAGATGGTTCAAATTATCCAGAAACATGTAGAAAATCAAGCAATTGTGTTACCCACTCCTGTCATTGTAGCAATGGCAGCTTTAGAAAGTGGTTATGGCAAGAGCGAACTAGCCACTAAAGCCAACAACTTTTTTGGGTTAAAATCATGTCGTTCAAACCCCAATGACCCCAATGTATATCAGTACTTCAAGCAACCTGCCGAAGACTGCAATCTTTATCGCAAATTTGAAGATGCCGAATCGTGTGTAAATTTTTTCATTGATGAATTATTATTAAATAAAACGGGGCAATGGCGTAGAGATTACTCCAAAGTGGTGTACCAATACCAAGACCAATTAAAGCAAGGCGTTGACCGCAATACCGCCTTAGAATATTTTATTGAAGGTTTAGTAGAAAAAGGATATACTACCACTCCCGTAGAATCGTATAAAAGTGGGTTGATGCGTGTTATTAATACCTATCAATTATATCGATTAGACTAATACCAAACGCCATCTACGCAATTAGATGGCGTTTTTTGCTAAAAAACACCCTATATACGTTATTATTTTTCTAGTTTTATTTTTATCTTTAGAACAAAGAATAACCCATATACTTGAAAGCACTACTTACTACTTGTTAACATCCGCCACCTTAACACTCATCTGCTTTCGTTTTATGTAATCATTCTTTTGCCAGAATCCAAGTAGTTTTATTATGCGTATTTACCTTACCAAGGTGACCAACGGGACGTAATACCGTTAAGTAAGTAACTCAATACCCAACCAGCTAAACATTTCCTTACCATGAGTAGTCTAATTTATCTCCGCACCCTAACCTTAGGGTTTTTCTTCCTGTGCTTCACTCACACCTCTTATTGCATCGCTGATGAAGCAAAACTAGTCGTCCGTTTTCGTGAAGTTTCAGCAGCAGGTTCATTCACTGAGTTTGTATTTGAAACAGGAGCGAATGTCAAGAATGTTCATATTTTTGCAGGTGACGAAGAGCTCGCCACTACGAGAGTCGTCAATCAAAGAGCGATTATTAAGATTAACTTTTTTTCGGAAGGTCTCAAGGAATTGCGTTTTTTTGGCGATACTTATGACAATGGCTATACCAAAGAACTATTAGGCAGTGTCAAAATCGTTAAGGAGAGTCAACCAGTACGGAATTATCCGATAGAAGAAACGGAAAGGCCTGCTAATACGAGTAAGCGATACGCAAATAACACGTACTCAAATAGTGAACTATCGTTACCCTTATCTACTTACAACGGGCTCGGAACGACTGCTACTTCTTGGAATTTTATTAACCAAATCAGTCCGACTGTTGTTAGGCTTTGTAGATCAAGAGGCTTACCAGCCAGTACGATTGTTGCGATGGCTTCTTTTGAAAGTAGCTACGGAACAAGTACAGCGGCCGTTAATAATAATAACTTATTTGGATTAAAAGAAAAAGGCTATCAGTATAGCACTACTTCGAGCAATACGCTAAACCGTTCTTTTAACTCTTTTGAAGAATGCCTTGTTTTCTTTATTGACGAAGTATTAATGCACAAAACTGCCAGTTGGAAAAAAGATTATTCGTCCGTTATTAGAAATTATCAAAAAAATATCAGAGCAGGGTTAAGTAAAGACGAAGCAGGACTGGAACTTATTAGGGATTTAGTAGAAAACGGGTATGCTCAGCTAGACAAAGACGATTATGCAGGACGTATCAAACGTATTATTGATGCTCATAACCTCAGACGTTTAGACAATGCTTCATCCATTGCAGCAAGCCCTCCTACCTCCAACGAATACTATCAACAGCCTATTAATCCGAAGGCTTTATATCCAAGAAAACGCTAAAAGAAAAGCCGTCTCCCATTCAGAGAGACGGCTTTTTTACCTAATTACCCAAGACTCGTTTGTAAAATTTCTTTAATTGCTGTAACGTTGAGATAGAGTCGTTAAGGGCATTTTTTTTCAAGACCGCTTTCTTGTTGTCTTCCATTTTTTTGCTAGGTTCAATACCTGTTGTATCAAATTCGACTGGTTTTATTCGCTCTACTACTACCAAAGATTGTCTAGCCTCTTGAATCTGTTGTTCGGCCTTATTCTTTAGTTTTTCATCTGAAATTTGCTTGATGATTTCACTCGCAGAATCTAATTTGGCACTATCTGTAAGAGAAGAGGTTAGTACATTTGCCGCTAACTGAATCGTTGCTGTGTCTAGTTTTTGTTGGGTACTATCGAGCCCCAACTGCACCCTTTTTCTCAATACATCAGCATCGTGCTTGTAGTATAGGGCAACCCCTGCAATGACAAAAGCTACGACAAAAGCTCCCGCAGCCCACATCGAACGAAGCTCCGCATTTCGTTTCAAAATCAATACACGAGCCGCTTCTTGCTCGGCTTGCTCTTTCTCTGCCTCTGCTTTTTCGGCTTGTTCCCTAGCTAGTTCCGCCGCAATCCAGACCTTTTTTTGCTCCTCCCGTTCTTCCCTTAATTTAGCGGCCTTGCTAATGGGTTCAACAAGGGTATCGTGCCCTAGCTCATACAATAAACGCCGTTGAGAATCTTGTTCGACCTTCAATAACGAGGCTTCTCTCAACACATCTAGTACCAATTGAGCACTTTTCCGATTCGGGAAAACCAGTTGTTCCACCATCAAGGTATCCACTAAATAATGCTGTTCAAAAGGGATTCGTTGTCCATTCTGCACCATCACCTCCTCTATCAAACGGAAGGTCATTTCCCTGAGTGGTTCTTCGACCTTCGTTTCAATGGTATCTTTGTAATAATTATTGAAAACAGTTTCAATATCTCCCCGTATTTGTCCGTCATTATCGACATCAATATCAGTGAAACTTAGTACAAATTTATCATCCCCATCCATTATCGCTGGCACAAACTTGTCTTCTACCTGCCAACAGATAATTTGTAAGGTAGAAGTTTCAACTCGTTCATTTTTATCAATTAATTCATTCACCAATTGCTCTGCCAAGGCAGGACTCACTTCAAACGTTGGTGTTTTAAATGTTCCCTTTGGCACATCGGGTAAGGTTGCAGGCATGGTTACAGCAGCGAGTGCCCCTTCTCGATCTAATCCTCGGAGTTCATAGCAGTTTTTAAGAATCGCAGGATGAAAATCTTTTAAATCTTCCATTAAAGCTAAACGGTCTGCCCGAATGGCAAACACCACTTTAATTTCGGGTTTTTGGTAAAAATTCAAGCGAAACTCTTCTGAAACCCCTTCTTCGTCTAGCAAATCCTCTTGACTTCTATAAAAATCTGGGACAGTCGTATAAAGCACGTCCGCTAATTGCTGTTTAAATTCAAGAATTTGCTCACTAGGGTACGTGAAGAGTTCTTCAAATTGGTCGAAGAAAAAAATAAACTCATTGGCTTCATGCGAGATTTGATAGTCCTTCAATAAATGCCAAAAAGAGTTATCCGTTTTAAGATACTTCTCCAAGATTAACGCTGAATGCTCCTCTGTTTTTTCAATAATTTTAGTCCGAACAGCCTCTATCGGAGAGCTTCGTCCGTCCATATAAGGGCCAAATTTTATTTCAAAGTAATGAACCTGTCGATTCTGTTCGGTCAATAGCGGAATAATTCCCGCATTGATTAGCGAACTTTTACCATAACCACTTTTACCAAATAGCACAACCATCTGATGCAAGAAGATGTATTTATGAAACTCCTCTATGTCTTTTTCACGACCGAAAAAAATATTTCGTTCGTCGGTTCTAAAAGGTTTGGGACCGGGATAACGATTTTTGCCTGCCATGATTACACTCGTTCTTGTTTAATTTGTTTTACCAAACGTTTGATTTCTTCATAGACCTTTTGATAGGCCTCATCTTGATCTCTAAAACTCATAATGGGCTGGTTATCACGTGGTATTACCTGACGAGAGGCAATAAAAGGAAAATCTTTCCATGCACAAGAACGAAGCAGAATTGGCAATAAGTACTTTTGTTGCTCAATTGCCGAGGAAACCTCTTTTTCGATACAAAATTTAGAAGCCAAAAAGTTTTTACTTACCAAACAAATTATTAAATCTGCTTTCGCTAATTGCTCTTTAATATCGCTACTCCAATCATCGCCTGCTATAATTTGGCGGTCTTCCCAGATTTCAATTTCTTTCGTTTGGTTAATCATCGGTGAGAGAGTTAAGAGTAATTCTTTCTTAAAATCTTCATCGACATGAGCATACGAAATAAAAATACGAACAGGAGCCTCTGGAGCAACGACCTCTTCTACAACACCTGTAGTAGGAGTCACTACTACAGGTGCGGGCGTGTTATTAGCTGGCGTAGGATGACAATTGCAGGTAAGACTATCCAAAAATGAGAGGGGAGTACAATCAATCATTTCAAGCGACAAACGGCTCATGACAAAAGTCCGAGAAGCATCAGGCACTTGATCATCAATAGACAAAACATTTTTATCAGAAGCCAATAATTTCAGCAAAAGGTGCATATACCATTTGCTGAAATTGACTCCTAAAAAGATAAAACGTTCCGCATTTTTTAGAATAATTTGCAATTCTTGAGGCAAACGATTGTCACCTAGAATACTGAAAATATAATCAAACAAATCGTCATAGGTAAACACCAAGGACTCTGGCTGGCTAAACGTTCCGATTAAATTATAGACAACAGGACTATCAACCGAAAGGTTGTCTATCGCTTCTTTTTCAGACGTTTTGTTTTTGTGGTAATAACGAACAGGCGTACCCAAGATAGAAGCAAAGGTACTTTCTTCGGGCATCAGTGAGAAAATCACTTTAGACGGGATTTTCTTCACCAAAGAAGCCACCGCATTCCAATCTGATTGATTTTGAGCGACCACCTTCTGCATGGCCTTCGCAATATGCCGAATTCCATCGTTTTTTTCAGCCTTTGCACGGCTCGGATTGGAGATTTTGATCTGAAACAACTGCTCCTCTACGAAAGACTGACTAATGTATTTATTCTCTGTCAGTTCAGCAGAAACAGCCTCAAAGAAACTCGGAAAACCAGCATATTCTACCACATCGGGACCAAGAATCACGATACAGCGTTGATTTTGAATATCTTCTACAATTAAGTCCCAGTCATCGATAGACGTAACTTCATTCATGCGTTATAAGGGTTTGGTAATTGTTAATCAAATTACCAAAAGTCATGCCTATATCAAAATTATCCTACCAAATCTTATTGAAAGGTCATTTATAGATTTTAGGCATATAACAAAGCCCTATCTACTTCCTGAATAACAAACGCTAAATCGGCATCATTCGATAAATAATCTAAATTATTGACATCAATCACTAATAATTTGCCGTCTTTATAATTTTCGGTAAACTCTTCATAGTGTTGATTCAAATCGCTCAGGTATTGTTCTGAAATCCCCGACTCAAAACTTCTCCCACGTTTCTGAATTTGCTTAACCAATTTAGGCAAATCGGCTTTCAGGTAAATGGTTAAATCTGGGGCTTTTACGGTGGTCATCATCAGCTCAAATATTCCTTTATACGTCTCAAAATCAGCCGAAGTCATTACCCCAGACTTATGCAGATTAGCGGCAAAAATATGGGCATCTTCATAAATTGTTCTATCCTGAATAATTCGCTTATTAGATTTTTGAATTTGAAGCACCTGTTCATAACGACTTTTCAGAAAATACATTTGTAAATGAAAAGCCCAACGAGGCATGTCTTCATAAAAATCCGCTAGATAAGGATTTCCTTCTACGGCTTCAAAAAGTACTTCCCAGCCAAAATGAGCGGCTAATTTGGTTGCAAGCGTGGTTTTTCCAGCTCCTATGTTTCCTGTTACGGCGATGTGCATGCCCTCTTTTCTCTTTAATTTGATGAATGAACGAATAAAGCGTATAACTACGAAGGTATCGTACGACGCTGATTAAACCTTAAATTTCCGCTTTTTTCTAGCAAAAGCCAAACGACCTCCTCAAAACAGCTACAATTATCATTGTGTTAGATAACACAGAATTCCGTACCTTTGTACCCAATAAGCAGCTTAGGGCTTGGCTTGAGGCAGGCTCATTTGTGTCCAAATCAAGTAATTTCCACTGAGCCCTTATTTTAATTTATCACACAATCTGTAACTCATGTTGAAGATGAAGCCATACAGCGTAATCCTTTATTACAACTACACACCCATCCCAAATCCTGACGAATACCGTGAAATTCATCACCTTTTTTGTCTGGAAAACAATTTATTAGGTCGTATTATCGTCGCTCCTGAAGGGCTTAACGGTACCGTTTCTGGCTTAAAAGAAGACTGCGATAAGTACATGACGTGGTTGGAAAATGATCCTATTTTTAAGGGCACTAACTTCGATTTTAAAGTGGAAGCTCACGAAAAACACGCTTTCAATAAATTGCATGTACGAGTAAAAGAAGAAATCGTCAATTCTGATTTACCTGTAAATCCCTTGGTGCGCACAGGAAAGCACTTAGAACCTGCTGATTTCAAAGAAATGTTAAAAAATGACCCTGATGTAGTCTTGGTTGATATGCGTTCTAACTACGAACACAGCGTGGGCAAATTCAAAGGGGCTATTACTTTTGACATGGAAACCCTCCGTGAATTACCTGAGCACGTACAGGAAATTGAGCATTTGAAGGATAAAAAGATTATTACTTACTGTACAGGAGGCATTAAATGCGAAAAAGCTTCTGCTTACTTACTAGAACGTGGCTTTGAAAATGTATATCAGTTACATGGTGGTATTATTAAGTACGGTTTAGAGCAAGGTGGTGAAGATTTTGAAGGAAAATGTTATGTCTTTGACAACCGTGTAACAACGGATGTCAACAATGTAAACCCTGTAGTCATTTCAAAATGCTACCTTTGCGAAACACCTTCCGACCACATGGTTAACTGTGCTAACCCCGAATGTAACGAACACGTAGCAATTTGTCCTACTTGTTTAGAAAAAATGGAAGGAGCTTGTTCGCAAGAATGTAAAGACCATCCTCGTAAACGTCCTTATAATCCAAGTGGTTATTACTCAAAACAATCGGACAATTATACCCCTGAATTTGGTTTCAAAAGTCGTAAAAAAACGGAAGTAAATTACGAAGCAATGAACTTGAATTTGTAATGATAAAAAAGAGCTTCGTAACAATCACGAAGCTCTTTTTGTTATAACTAATTAGATGGATGGCTCGGTCTTCACTTCTTTATCATGAGGACTAACAGACAATTGCATCACATAGTCGTTCATCCAAAAATCATTACCAATCTCAATATCGACTTCATCAACAATCGAAAATCCATAGTGTTGGTAGAATTTAACGGCTGTATTGGTGCGGTTGACATTCAATTCAACCAGCTCGTAGTGCCATTTTGAAGCCCTTTGAGCGACTTCATTTAATAAGACTTTACCAAGGCCTTTCCCTTGCATTTCGGGAAGTAAATAAATTTTATGTATCTTGAGAATGGAATCGTTTTTACGTTCAAAAGCAACAAAACCAACAGGAATACCCTCTGCTTCTAATAGCAAAAATGTATTGGTCATAAATTGTTTATACAAGGATTCGTCCGAATACATCCATTGTAACATATAAAGCGTTTGTGCTTCCGTTAGAATGCTTCCATAAGTAGGTCTCCATGTTTTTTCGGCCAACGACTGAATCACAGGAATATCCGTTAGGGTTGCTTCTTTTATTTGAATACTTAACATTTTTTTATTGATTAGGTTAGTCTTGTTATCGTATAAAGCTTGTTATCTTTGAAATTAGATTCAAGTTTAAGCATAAAAAAAGAAAAAAGGATATTTTTCTTTTTCATTTTCGACAAATCACCCAATAGCCCCAGAGAAGTCCTGCTCTGGGTATCATATAATATGAACAAACCCTTAATTTTAATATCAAACGACGATTCTATTTTTTCAAAAGGAATTAAAACATTAGCCAAATTGATGTCTGCCTTAGGAGAGGTTGTCGTTGTGGCACCAGATACCCACCAATCAGGTATGGGGCATGCCATCACCTTAGACCGTCCTCTTCGGGTGAATAAAGTTCCAGATTTTTTACCGGATGTGGAAGCCTATACCTGTAGCGGTACGCCAGCCGATTGTGTAAAATTTGGTAAGCATTATGTCCTAAAAGGTCGCAAAATCGACTTAGTCGTTAGTGGTATCAATCATGGCTCTAACTCTGCTATTGCCGTTATTTATAGCGGTACGATGTCGGCAGCAATTGAAGCCGCTTTGGAAGGTATTCCTGCGATTGGATTTTCGTTATGCGATTTTGGAGCTGATTGCGATTTTTCTCATACGTATGAGCTCGTTCAGAAAATAGCCTCCAAAGTATTGACCGAGGGCTTACCTCATGGCATTGCACTTAATGTAAACTTCCCAGCTAAACAAGAAGAACCAATTAAGGGAATCAAAATTTGTCGTCAAACAGATGCCCTTTTCAGAGAATCGTTTGAAGAACGTAAAGACCCTTACGGACGCTCTTACTATTGGATGGATGGCTTTTTGCAAAATGAAGACAAAGGAGGAAATACAGACGAAGATGCTTTAGCCGAAAATTACGCATCCATCGTGCCAGCCAAATTCGATTTGACAGACTACAAAGCCTTGGAAGTCTTAAAATCGTGGGATTTATAATTCCCCTTAGCTTAGAACCATATAAAAGGTTGTTTCAACAAGGATACAAATGGATTTTACCTGCTTCTTGTTGAAATAACCTCTTATCAATACTCTTAATTTAATTCATGATATGGCGATAGTCGGAAGTCTTTTAAAAAGAGGCATTGGCTTGACTGCGGCGGTTAAACGTCCGAAAACAAATCTTGCGAAAATGCAGCGTAAAACGTTAAGTAAGCTTCTCAACAAAGCTCGCTTTACGGAATTTGGAGAAACGTACCAATTTGAAGAAATTCTTAATTCGGCACTGTTTCAAGCCAACAAAGAATTTTATCAAAAATATAAGCAGTTCGTCCCTGTTTATGATTATGATAAAATGTATCAGGAATGGTGGCATAAGACACATGAAGGCAAAAAAAATGTTTCTTGGCCAGGGAAAGTGAAGTATTTTGCTCTTAGCTCAGGTACTTCAGGAGCAGCTAGTAAGCATATACCTGTTACCAAAGAAATGGTAAAAGCCATTCACCGTACTTCTATTCGCCAAATTTTGACGCTTTCTTCTTATAAAAATTTACCTGCTCAATTATACGAAAAAGGGTATTTAATGCTCGGAGGAAGTACGAAATTACAAGATAAAGGTAATTATTTTGAAGGTGATTTAAGTGGAATTACGGCGGGCAAAATCCCATTTTGGTTTGAACGCTTCTATAAGCCTGGCAAGAAAATATCTGAAACGAGCGATTGGAGCGAAAAATTAGATAAAATCACCAAACAGGCAAATCAATGGGATATTGGTTTTGTGGTGGGTGTGCCTGCTTGGATTCAGTTGTTATTAGAAAAAATCATCAAAGAATATAAGGTCGAAAATATCCATGAAATTTGGCCTAATCTTGCCGTTTTCTGTCATGGTGGCGTAAGTTTTGAACCTTATAAACAGGGTTTTGAAAAGCTATTAGGACACCCTATTACTTATATCGAAACCTATTTGGCTTCAGAAGGTTTTTTAGCCTACCAGACGCATCCCAATTCGGATATGCAATTGGTGCTTAATAATGGGATTTTCTTTGAGTTTGTCCCTTTTAATGACCAAAACTTCGATAGTGACGGTACCATGGTAGCACATCCAGAAACCTACATGATTGATGAAGTAGAGGAAGGAAAAGAGTATGCCTTGCTTATTTCAACGGTGTCGGGTGCTTGGCGTTATCTCATTGGCGATACGATTAAATTTACCAATGTCAAAAATGCAGAAATCATTATTACAGGAAGAACGAAACATTTCTTGAGCCTTTGTGGCGAACACCTTTCTGTCGATAACATGAACCGTGCTATTGAACTCGCCTGTAAGCACTTCAATATTGATATTCGTGAATTTACAGTAGTGGGTAAAAAAGTCGAAAATACCTTTGCTCATCATTGGTATGTAGGAACAAACGATGCTGTAAAGGAAGACGAATTAATGAAGTTTATTGACGATACCCTTGCCGAAATCAACGACGATTATCCTGTTGAACGTAAGCATGCTTTGGGTGAAGTAAAAATGACGGTCTTACCTGTAAGTACTTTCTATGGCTTTATGGAGACAAAAGGAAAAACGGGCGGACAAAATAAGTTTTCTCGTGTACTGAAAAAAGCAGAACAGATTGCAGAGTGGGAACACTATGTTACTAAGTAATATAGTAACGAAGGTGCCGGGGTTTCAAGCAAAATCCAGCACCTTCGTATTTACCGAAATTGCTTCCAAAGAATCAAAATGGCGGAAGAAATAAAAACAAGACCAGCGACTTGGTTGATGCGGGTAATTACTTTTGGAGTAATTACCTGTTTCATTTTATGGGCATAAAATGAAATCAAGGACTCCGCTAACATGGTCGCAATCAGACTAAAGCAGAAAAAAACGATGATTTCATTTAAGGAAAAATGCTCTGCCTCTTTCAAATACGTAGAAGTAGCAAATACAGCCAAATAGTTGGATGGATTAAGCATATTTAACAGTAGTCCTGAAATAAAATAATACACTACTGTTCCGAATTTTGTCTGCGGATACACCAATTGAGGTTGTTGTTTGAAAATACTCGCAAACCCCAACACCAATAATAAACCCGCTCCACCCACGGAAAGATACACGTCCATATTATCTACTTTGGGCAGAAAACTCGTTCCAAATACCGCCATAAACATCAAAATAGCATCTGCTGCTGTCACTCCTGCCGCAATCAACACCCCACTTTTATACCCATTATCGATGCTTGTTTGGATGAGCCTAAAAAAAGCGGGACCAAAAGTAAAGCAAAGAACAAAACCGTAAACAAAACCAAAAATTATTGCACTTACCATAGTTTTCTTAAATAATTGAAAAGAATTTAACGAGATTTTTCTCTGCGATCAACTGGTTAAATTCCTTTAATTCGAGCGACTTTCAACAAAGTGGCCACACTTAATGAGTCCGTAATTTCGGATTTCATTACCATTTCAATAGCTTCTGAAAGATGCACTTTCTTCAACTGTAAAATTTCCGTATCGTCAGGTTCAGACTCACCAAAAGTCAACTCTTCTGCCAAGAACATGTACCCTACTTCGTCACAAACGGAATTAGACAAATGCAAGCGACCCAAGTCAGTCCAACGATCAGCGATAATTCCAGCTTCTTCCTTCAATTCTCGTTTAGCAGAAGTCAAGTTATCTACTTCCATCGCCCCTCCTCCCATCGGGATTTCCCACGAATACTCTTCTAAGGGGTAGCGGTACTGTCCCACTAACCAAGTGTATCCCTCTTGGTCTAAAGGAACAATTGCCAAGGCTTTGTTTTTAAAATGAGCAACGCCATAAATGCCCGGTTCGCCATTAGGTTTTAAGACCTCCTCGTGCCGAATACTTACCCATGGATTTGAATATACTTCTGTAGAAGATAGTTTCGTCCAAGGGTTTTGATGAATTTCTTCGTTATTCATACTTTCAGGTTTATCTCTAATTTTTAGACCGCAAAGGTAGCCTAATAATTCTATTTTGAAAAATACAATCCTTCCTTGTACGTTTCAAATCTGCTATTGGCTTAACTTAGCCTTTATAATTTCGTAATTAAGCATAGATGGGTTTAAACTTCCTCAACAAAGGTGAATGATGATATTCATCAATAGTGTCTTGATTTAATCAAAGTGCTTTCCATAAAAAATGGTCAGCTAGTTGTTAGAACTAACTGACCAGAGATATGTTACAAAAGTGCACAAGTTTCTGCGGGTTGCGGAAGCCTATTCCGGAATAGCAACTTTACTTTTCATTTGTTGCAAATCTGCCTGTAATTTTTCGATAAGCGTTTGTTGTTCTTTGATTGCAGCAACCAATACTGAGATAAGTTCGTGTTCTTCAACCGTTTTTAGTTTGGCATCTCTCGTCGCATTTTTACCAAAATTGTAAGAAACCGTTTTTGTTTTTACTAATTCTGGAAAAACCGCTGCAACATTTTCTGCTAAAAAGCCGTAATGAACACCCGATTGCAAGTGTAGATGTTTGTAATGCTGAGTATCGTATTCAAAACTTTTGGGCTCTAACTTTAACACTTTCTGGATAGGAGATTCAATGTTGTGAACATTCTTTTTGATTTCACTGTCCGATAGGCTTTGTCCCCAAGCACCACTGCTGATGCCGATGCCAAGTAACCACAAGGGGGTTACTTTAAGCATTTTTGTTAAAGGTTTCATCTTGATTAATGTTTAATAGTTCTTATGTTTTGTTTCAGTTTACTACCAATTAACGTATAATGATAGTAGAACAAATATAAACATGGAATTGATATAAGCATTAAAAAAGAGGGATTTTTTGAGCACTAACCTCACAACATATCCAAATTATCCGCTGCTTCAAGTAAGCTTGTTCCGTCTTCGTGGAGTTCCCAACGGTAAGAACACGTTTCCGAACTTTGGCAACGTGGGCAAGTCCAAAGCCATTGATTATTAGTCGTTAATTCGATATTGGATTGTTGAATTAACTGGCCAATTGCTTCTCGTTTGGCTACCACCTCTACGGAATTTATCAGGTTTTCAACGGCTAATAGTTCTGAAAGTTTATCATCTTTCAAATAATTTACCATGAATGTTGGCAAAAAATAGCCCGCTAAGTATTGCTCCAATTGGATTTCGGTTATAATGGCATGACCGCAGGCACGACAACGCCAACCGCTTAGTATTTCGGATGCACTTCCGTAAAAACTAGGGTCTAAGGGAGCGGTGTCAATATTTTTCTGGGCTAAGCCATACGCCAAGGATTGTATCATACCGAATACTCGCCCTTTCCAAAGTCCTTGTGTATCATTTGAACCGACAATCACATCGTTGAATGAACCCATGCCTCCATAAGCTCGCAAATGGTGTTCGGTTGATTGGTTTTCATCCCAAAGACGTATGTCTTCGTTGAGCCATGCAATCCAGTTGTCGTAGCCTGCCCCTTCTAAGAGTTGTTGTAAGAGGGTTAAGGAAAGACGATAATAAGCTGTGTTAGGCATTTTATTCATTGGTTAAGAGGTTGTGTAAAAAGTTTATAAGATTAAAGCTAAAAGCAGACGCTTTGTTAAATAGTAAACTTCAAAATAATATATCCCCAAATACGATTTGATAGAATATTATTTGGCAAGAAATGCTTTAAACGCTACACTTTTTACACACCTTCGACAGGAGTTTATTGTTCGTTATATTCTAATACATCGGCGATCAAAAAGCTTTTGCCTGCTGGAACAACCTTAATATCTCGTTTGTAATGTGCTTTCGCATCTAAATCGTCAATTACGACCTTAAAAACAATTGTGTCTTTTAAACTTTCGGTTAAATCACAGGTAGCCACTTTTATCTTCCCAAAATCTTGTCCCGAAATCAAGAAACCTGTTCCCATTCCTGCTAACTTGGTATTGAA